>CAXTPH010000096.1:0-9079 GCA_964245955.1 uncultured Sphingomonadaceae bacterium
GAGCGTGCGGCTCGACGCGCCGACGAGATAGCCGACGCCGCCGACGTCGATCACCGCGGTGTCGGCGGCGATCGAGTCGAGCAGCCCCGTCAGCTTGGCGATCATGCCGTCGCCCGCGCGCCCGACACCGTCCGCGCGCTGCCCGCCATGTGCGCGTGGGTGATCGCCACCGCGAGCGCGTCCGCCGCATCGGGGCCAAGTGCGCCGCAGCCGGGGAGCAGCCGCGCGATCATCGCCTGGATCTGCGTCTTGTCCGCCGCCCCCGTGCCGACGATCGCCTTCTTGACGAAGCGCGCAGCATATTCGGCGACCGGCAGCCCGGCCTTTGCCGCGACGAGCATGACGACGCCGCGCGCCTGGCCGAGCTTGAGCGTCGATTGCGGGTTGGTGTTAACGAACGTCTCCTCGACCGCCGCCGTCGCTGGGCGATGCGCCGCGATGACGGCCTCGAGCGCGTCGTAGAGCTGGACGAGCCGGTCGGCGAGCGGGTCGGCGGCGCGGCTACGGACGGTGCCGTTGGCGACGTGGCGCAGCCGGTTGCCATCGGCCTCGATGATGCCCCAGCCGGTCGCCTGCAGGCCCGGGTCGAGGCCGATGACGATCATTGCGGGATGTTGCCGGTCTCGCTCAGCGTAACGAAGCTCTCGGAGCGCAGCTTCCACCCGCCATCGACCGGGACCCATACTGCGAGATACTCACCGGATCGCTGCGCCTCGGGACTGTGCCACGTCCCGACCCAATGGCCACGCTCCATCGCCCGGTCTCGCGGTCGAGAGACGACGACCCGGTCTGGCGTGCGGACGTAGGTACCGAAACCGGGACGCTTGAAATCGGGGTCGAAATTGGCGACTGCGGCGTCCGCCCCGTGCACGACCTGCCCGCTCGAGCCGCGGATGAGCGTATAGTCGGCGACATAATCGCTCCGCAGCGAGACCGGATCGCGAGCAAGGATCGCTGCGTTCGAGTGCGCTCGCCCCGCCCGGATCGTCGCGACGTCACCCGCCACGGCAGGTGCGCTCGCGACAAGCAGCAAGGCAAGCGCCGCGCGCGTCACCCCTGCAGCTTCGCCATCACGTCGTCGGGAACGTCGTAGTTGCCGTACACCGTCTGGACATCGTCGTCGTCGTCGAGCGCATCGATCAAGCCCATCAGCGTCGTCGCGGTGCCCTCGTCGACCGTCACCGCCTCCTTCGCGCGCCAGTATAATTTGGTCGAGGTCGGCGTACCGAGGTTGGCTTCAAGCGCCTTGGCGACTTCGTGGAGCGAGTCCATCGCGGTAAATACCTCGTGCCCCTCATCGGTCGAGACGACATCGTCGGCACCAGCATCGAGCGCGGCCTCGAACACCGCGTCGCTGGTCCCCGCGGCGGGGGCATAACCGATCAGCCCGACGCGCTCGAAGCCATGGCTGACCGAGCCGCTCGCACCGAGGTTGCCGCCGTTCTTGGCGAAGATCGTGCGGACGTGGGTCGCGGTGCGGTTGCGGTTGTCGGTTAGCGCCTCGACGATCAGCGCGACGCCGCCGGGGCCGAAGCCCTCGTAGCGCAGCTCCTCGTAATCGTCGCCGCCGGGTTCGGCCGCCTTCTTGATCGCGCGCTCGATATTGTCCTTCGGCATCGATTCCTGCCGCGCGGCGATGACCGCGCCGCGCAGCCGCGGGTTCATGTTGATGTCGGGCAGGCCGGACTTCGCCGCGACGGTGATCTCGCGCGCGAGCTTGGAGAAGATCTTCGACCGCTTCGCGTCCTGCGCGCCCTTGCGGTACATGATGTTCTTGAACTTGCTATGGCCGGCCAAAATGCGCCCCTGTTGCGGTGGGTATCGCCGGTCTTTACGCCCGCCCCGCGCCGTCGCGCAACTAGACCGCCGCCGCCACCGCTCGAGCCAGCATTGTCCCGGCCAGATGCGCGCGGTACTCGGCGCTCGCATGGATGTCGGTGTTGAGATCGCCGCCCAGCACGAGGCCCTTCGCGGCATCGGGGGTGAACGACGCGGACAGCGCGGCCTCGGCCTCGGCCCAGCGCACGACGGCGGGGCCGGCGCCCGTCACCGCGACGCGGACGCCCTCGGCCGTCTTCGCGACATACACGCCGACGACCGCGTAGCGCGACGCCGGGTGGCGGAACTTGGCGTAGGCGCTGACCGACGGGATCTTGAAGCCGACGCGGGTGATGATCTCGCCATCGGCGAGCGCGGTGGCGAACATGCCCTGAAAATAGTCGCTCGCGTCATGGCTGCCGAGATTGGTCTCGACCGTGCCGCCGAGCGCGAGCAGCGCGGCGGGGTAGTCGGCCGACGGGTCGTTGTTCGCCAGCACACCGCCGATCGTCCCGCGGTTCCGCACCTGCGGGTCGCCGACCAGCAGCGCCGTCGCGGCGAGGCCGGGGATCGCCGTGGCGATGGTCGGGTCGGTCGCGATCATCGCGTGGGTCGTCATCGCGCCGATCCAGAGCGTGTCGCCGTCGCGGCTGACCCCAGTCAGGCCGGGAACGCTCGCGAGATCGACCAGCGTGTCGGGCTGACGCAGGCGCGACTTGATCGCCGGAAGCAGCGTGTGCCCGCCCGCGATGAACGCGGCCTCGCCGCCCGCAGCGAAGGCGGCCACCGCGGCGTCGAGCGTCACCGGCCGTTCGTAGGCGAACTCACGCATGGGCCTGCTCCCCGGAAACTGCCATTGCCTTCGCCCCCGCCGCGATGGCGGTAACGATATTGCGGTAACCCGTGCAGCGACAGAGGTTACCCTCGAGCTCGTGGCTGACGGTCGCTTCGTCGAGATCATGGCCGTGGCGGCGGACCATCTCGAGACCCGCGATCACCATGCCCGGGGTGCAGAAGCCGCATTGCAGGCCATGGTGCTCCTTGAACGCCGCCTGCATCGGGTGCAGCGTGTCGCCGTCGGCGAGCCCCTCGATCGTCGTGACCGCCGCGCCGTCGAGCTGGACCGCGAGCACGGTGCAGGCCTTGGTCGCGCGCCCGTCGACCAGAACGTTGCACGCGCCGCATTGGCTCGTGTCGCAGCCGACGTGGGTGCCGGTCAGGCCGAGCCCATCGCGGAGCAGATCGACGAGCAGCGTCGCCGGGGAAACGTCGTGCGTTGCGGTCGTACCGTTGATCGTCAGCGTCGTCGGCATGCCTTGCACTCCCTCAAGCCGCGGCGGCGCGCTGCGCCGTCATCGCCTTCAACCCGGCAGCCTGCTCGGCGACCGCCCGCGCCCCGATCGCGCTCGCCTTCGCCCGCTCCCACCATGCGGCGAGCCCTGGACGCACGGCGATCAGTTCGGCGGTCGGCATCGTTCGGCCGAACGCGTCGAAGAAGAAGAACAACGGGATCAGCGCCGCATCGGCGATGCTGAAGCGGTCGCCGATGGCGAAGACGTCGCTCGCCGTCCGGAAGTGCTCGAGATACCCCATCGCCAGCCCCAGCTTCTCGAGCGCGGGGGCGACGGCTTCGGGCTTCTCGCGCCCGTTGAACAATGCGCCGAGCTCGGGGACGACATAGACGTCGGCGAGGCGAACGAGCAGCCGCTCGCGCGCCGCCACCTGCGGGTCGTCGGCGATCGTCGGCGGCCCGTCGAGTGCGGCATCGAGATATTCGGCGATGACCTGGCTTTCGGGCAGGTGGAAGTCGCCATCGACGAGCAGCGGCATCTTCGCCATCGGCGACATCTTGAGATAGGCGTCGGACTTGATCCCGTCCGCTGGCATCTCAAGCGCGAGATCGTGGCCCTTGGCGCGCGCGACTAGTAGCGGCCGCATGACAAAGGGCGAAAGATGGACGCCGTAGAGCTTCATGGTCGTGCCTCCCCGAGTTGCCGGCAGTTTGCCTAGTCCGTCAGACCCAACGCCACCTTGTACGTTTCGAGCAAGGCTTCCTGCTCCTGCCGCGCCGCTTTCTCCATCGCCCGCAACCGGATGATCGAGCGCATCGTCTTGGTGTCGAAGCCGGTACCCTTGGCCTCGGCATAGACGTCCTTGATGTCGTCGGCGATGCCCTTTTTATCCTCTTCGAGCCGTTCGATCCGTTCGATGAACAGCCGCAGCTGCTCGGCGGAAACATTCTCCGTCGACATTATTGCTCCGTGATGACCTGATGCCGCACGGTAGAAGGCGCGCCCGTCAGGCGCAAGGAGGTCGCGATGTTCATCCCCGAAGGCTTCGGTGCGGTAACACCGTATCTCTCGGTGCGCGATGCCCCTGGGTTCGTCGATTTCCTCGTGCGCGGCCTGGGCGGGGTTCATGTCGGCACGCACACGCGTCCCGATGGATCGGTCGCCAACGCGCAGGTTCGATGGCACGGCACCACGGTCATGGTCGGCGAGTCGCGCGAAGCCGCCGACCTGAGCGCGATCTCGCTGATCCTCTACGTCGAAGACGCCGACGCCGCGGTCGCCCAAGCCGTCGCCAGCGGCGCCACTCAGATCATGGCGGTCAGCGACCAGCCCTATGGCGACCGCCAGGGCGGCGTCAGCGATCGTTGGGGTATGACTTGGTGGCTCTCGCAGCGGCTAACGGCCGAGGCGTACGACTTCTCGTAAGCCCGTCGCTGACACGCGTCCCGAGCTTACGGTTCGCTCGCGCTCGGCGGGTCACTCGCGGGGAAGCTGTCGTCGAGGGCGGCGTCGAGCGTCTTGTTCCTCGCCACGCTTGCCGCCATCGCCGCGAGCTGCGTCGGCGTCGCCTCGGTCTGATGCTTCGCCTTATACTCGGCGTACGGCATGCCATAGACTATCTCGCGCGCCATCTCCTTCGTCAGGACCACGTCACGCTCGGCAGCGGCTTCTGCGACCCAGTCGCTCAGGCAATTGCGGCAAAACCCGCCGACGCCCATCAGGTCGATGTTCTGGACATCGGTCCGGTGGCGGAGCAGCGCGGTCAGGCGACGGAAGGCGGCGGCCTCGATCGTGTCGCGCGTAGCATCGTCGAGCGTCGGGGGCATATCGCGTCTCCGGTTGAGCGGTCGTCCCTATAAGACTAGGCGGGCCGGACGTTGCAAGGAGACGCCGCCCGTGTTCACCCCTCGTGCCCGCCGGGTCAAGATCCTCGCGACCCTCGGCCCGGCGTCGGCGTCGCTCGACATGATCCGCGCGCTAACGATCGCCGGGGCCGACGCCTTCCGCGTAAACATGAGCCACGGCACGCCGGAGGCGCGCGGGAGCCTGATTGCCAACATCCGCGCGCTCGAAGCCGAGATCGGCCGCCCGCTGACGATCCTCGCCGACCTGCAAGGGCCCAAGCTACGGATCGGCCGTTTCGCCACCGGCTCGGCGACGATCGAGCGCGGCGCGATCTTCATCCTCGACCTCGACCCTGCCCCCGGCGACGCGACGCGGGTCGAGTTGCCCCACAAAGAGCTGTTCGCGGCGCTCGCCGCCGACGCGCGGCTGCTCGTCGACGACGGCAAGGTCGTCCTGCGCTGCACTCACGTTGCGCCAGACAAGATCACCTGCGTCGTCGTCACCGGCGGGACGCTGTCGAACAACAAGGGGGTCAACGTCCCCGACGTCGTCGTCCCGCTGCCCGCGCTGACCGCCAAGGACCGCGCCGACCTCGCGTTCGCGCTCGATCACAACGTCGACTGGATCGCGCTGTCGTTCGTCCAGCGCCCCGAGGACGTCGCCGAAGCGCGCGCGCTGATCGGCGGCAAGGCGGCGCTGCTCGCCAAGATCGAAAAGCCCGCCGCGCTCGACCGCCTTGCCGAAATCCTCGAGCTCGCCGATGCGGTGATGGTCGCGCGCGGCGATCTCGGCGTCGAATTGCCGCCCGAGCAGGTGCCGCCGGCGCAGAAGCGGATTGTCGCGATGGCGCGGGCGATGGGCAAGCCGGTGGTGGTGGCGACGCAGATGCTCGAATCGATGATCGTCTCGCCGTCGCCGACCCGCGCCGAGGTGTCGGACGTCGCCACCGCGATCTACGACGGCGCCGATGCGGTCATGCTGTCGGCCGAGAGCGCCGCCGGCGCATGGCCGGTCGAGGCGGTGACGATGATGGACGCGATCGCGCGGACGACCGAGGCCGATCCGCAATATTACGGCCGGGTCCACTTCACCGAGACCGCGACCGCGCGCACCACGGCGGACGCGATGAGCGCGGCGGCGGCGGTGATCGTCGCGACGACCGGCGCGCGGGCGATGGCATGCTTCACAATCTCGGGGTCGACCGCGCGCCGCGCCGCGCGCGAACGCGCCGCCGTGCCGATCCTGTGCCTGACCCCCGCGCGCGCCACCGCGCGGCGGATGGGGCTCGTCTGGGGCGTCCACGCCGTCGTCACCCGCGACGTCGCGAGTTTCGAGGAGATGGTCGACAAGTCGAAACGGATGGCGCTGCGGACGCGGATTGCCGCCGGCGGCGACCTGCTCGTGCTGATTGCCGGCGTCCCGTTTTCGACGCCAGGGACGACGAATGTCGTTCACGTCGTCCGTCTGACCGGGGCCGAACTCGACGGGCACGGCTAGGACGCTGCGGTCCCGCCGGCCCGAATTACGGGCCGGCGGCGAGCAACCAGTCAGCCGTTGCTGCCGGCTGTGTTCGCGAACTGGTCGGGGTAGAGCTTAATCATCTTTGCGCACATGGCGTTCTTGGTCATGGCGCCGGGCTTCATCGCCTTGCACTTGTCGATCATCTTCATGTCGGCGGCGGGAACGGTCGCCATCGGGCTTGGGCTGGCGGCCATCTGCGCGGCGGCAGGCGCGACGGCGGCGGCGGCAAGAAGGACGGCGGCGGTCATCGTGAACTTCATCGTGGGTCTCCCTATTAACCGCCGAATGGCGGTCGGGAAGTCATTCGCGCGCTGCACCTGCGACGTTACAGCCCGGGCGCGATTTCCACGCTCGATCCGACGCCAGCGTAAGCGCCGACGTCGCGGGTATCAGTCGCCGGTCATGATCCGGTCGACGAGCTGCTTCACCGTGGGCACGAAGCCGTTTGAATAGAACGGGTCCTGGGCAAAGCGGAACGCGCTGTGCCCGCCAAACATCAGGTTCTGCTCGGTATCGCCGCCGTGCGCGATGTCCTGCAGGGTCTTCTGGATGCAGAACGAGCGCGGATCGGCGAGCCGTCCGGTGCTATTGTCCTCGGTGTCGGCCCAGCTGCTAAAGCCGCACTGGCTGAGGCAGCCCATGCAGTCGCTCTGGTCCTGCCGGATCACACCCTTGTCCTCGGGCGTGACGAACACGAGCGTGTTGTCGGGCGTCTTGAGCGCCTCCGAATTGCCCAGCGCCGCCCATTCGCGCGCGCGGAGCAGGTCGTCGCGGGTGACCCAGTACTTCTTCCGCCCGACGCCGACATCGAGTAGGAACTGGTGGTCGCCGGTCGCGGTCGTCGAGAAGGCGATCTGCCGTTCCGACCGCGCCTCGAGCGCGCGCAGATAAGGGTTACGCACCGCGCTCGAATAAAAACCGGTGGGCGAGAATTTGTGGAGGAGGATGTCGCCCTCCTTCAACGTCATCAGCCGGTCCTTCCACCCCTGCGGGATCGGGCTTTCCTTGGTCAGCAGCGGGCGCGTGCCGAATTGGAAGACGATCTGACCGAGCTCGGGGTTACCGATCCAGTCGGTCCATTCGCGAAGCGCCCAGACGCCGCCCGCCATGACGATCGGCACCGTGTCGGGAATACCGCTTTCGCGCATCACCGCGCGCAGGTCGCGAACGCGCGGCAGCGGGCTTTGGGGTGCGCGCGGATCCTCGGCGTTCGACAGGCCGTTGTGCCCGCCGGCGAGCCACGGATCCTCGTACACCACCGCGCCAAGCCATTCGGCAGCCTTCGAATAAGCGCGCTTCCACAGCGCCCGGAACGCCCGCGCACTGCTGATGATCGGATAATAATGGACGCCGTACGACGCGGCGATCTCGGACAATTTGTACGGCATGCCGGCCCCGCAGGTGACGCCGTTCACGAGGCCGCGCGTCCGTTCGAGGACGCCGTGGAGGACGCGCTGTGCGCCGCCCATTTCCCACAGGACGTTGATGTTGATCGCGCCCAAGCCGCGCTGGAGCTCGCTCGACGCCATTTCGTAAGCGCGCTGGACCTGCTGGACCGCACCCTCGATCGCATAGCCGACGAGTTCCTCGTGGCGGTCGCGGCGGCTGAGCGCGGCGTAGACCTGTGGAATGATCCGCCCGGTCGGGTCGTAGCTATCGGCGTTGACCGCGCTGATCGTGCCAACGCCGCCGGCGAGCGCCCAAGCGCCCGACGACAGATGATTGGTCGCGGCAACGCCCTTGCCGCCCTCGACGAGCGGCAGGATATGCCGGCCGCCCATCATCACCGCACCAAGACCGTTCAGCATCGGATTACTCTCACGCGCTCAGGCTCCCGTCTGCATATAGGAGCCCCCGCCCCAACGCGAAGGGGACCGCTCGACGTGAGCGATCCCCAATGTACGTATCCGAACTGCCGGGCGACGCCCAGACCCCCCGGCCGATCAGTCGCGGTCGCCGGTGATGAAGCTCGGCGCGAAGACCGGCTCGCCCTCGGGCTCGACGGCACGCTCAGGGCGCGGGCCGCGGTCGCCGCCGCCCGAACCACCGTCGCGGCGCGGGCCGCGATCACCACCGCCGCGGTTGCCGCCGCGGTCGCCGCCGTCACGGCGCGGACCGCGATCGCTCCGCGGGCCGCGGTCGGGACCGTCCTCGCGCGGCGGGCGGGTGTCGGCGATCTCTTCGCCGGTCTCCTGGTCGACGAGACGCATCGACAGGCGGACCTTGCCGCGATCGTCGATGCCGAGCACCTTCACCTTGACCGGCTGGCCCTCGGTCAGGACCTCGCTGACTTTGGCGACGCGCTCGTTCTTGATCTCGGAGATGTGGACGAGCCCGTCCTTCGATCCCATGAAGTTCACGAACGCGCCGAAGTCGACCATCGACACGACCTTGCCGGTGTAGATCTTGCCGACCTCGGCTTCCTGGGTGATGCCGAGGATCCAGTTCTTGGCGGCTTCGATCTGCGCCGGATCGGACGACGCGATCTTGACCGTGCCGTCGTCCTCGATGTTGACCTTGGCGCCGGTGGTGGCGACGATCTCGCGGATAATCTTGCCGCCGGTGCCGATGACATCGCGGATCTTCGACTTGTCGATCTGGAA
>CAXTPH010000097.1:0-9067 GCA_964245955.1 uncultured Sphingomonadaceae bacterium
CTCTCCGCGTTGGTCTTGGCGTCCGCACCTCACCGCTTCGTCGCTCCGGCGGGAAAAGGGCACCACGATCGTCTCGGTGACGCCGGCGACGCCGCTGATGGAGCTCGTCGAAACGATCGCCTCGCGGCGGATCGGCGCGGTCCTCGTCCTCGACGATGCCGGCGAGCTTGCCGGGATCGTCAGCGAGCGCGACGTCGTCAAGGCACTCGCGAGTCGCGGGCCCGAGTTGCACAAGGTCAACGCCGGCGACGTGATGACCAAGAATGTCACCACCGTCACCCCGGCGACGACGATCAACGAGGCGATGGAGCTGATGGACCACGGCTATTTCCGCCACCTGCCCGTGCTCGACGACGGCGCGCTCGTCGGGATCGTCAGCGTCCGCGACGTCGTCCGCGCCCGGATCGACCGCCACGTCGAGGAAAACCAGAATCTCGTCTCGTACATCAACACGCGGGTCTGAGCCGGAGAAACCGGCGGCGCCCTGCTGCGTTGGCAACGGCGAGTTGTCATCGAGGAGCGGATGATGCGCGTTTCCCTGATCCTGCTCGCCGCGCTGGCCGCGGCACCGGCCGCCGCCGCACCGATGCCGAGTGCGAGCGAACTCGCCCGGAAGATCGCCGCCGTCGGCGCGCAGCGGGCGGCGCACGACCTCAGCGAGCCGGCGTTCGACGTGGTGTTACGGCACGCGGCGACCGGCGACGCCCAATGGCTCGACGCGGTCGCCGACCTTCGCGGCGGCACCGACGGGGGCCGCAGCGAAGGCATCGACCTCGCGCTGAGCACCGCGCTCCAGACCAATCCGGGCGAAGTCCTCGCGCTGGTCGCGAGCCATCCCGACCTGCGCGTCGACTGGCTGTGCGAGGATCGCGCGATCGAGCCGTCGGCCGCGGCCGACCGGCGCTTCACCCTGCGCGCGACACGTGCGGTGCGGGCGGTCGCCACGCCGGCGCTCGTCCCGCTGCGCGACCAGTGCCTCGCCGCGCTCGCGCGCCGCGCGCCGGCTGACCGGCGGCGCGCCTAGACGATCGCCATCCCCGGCGGCGGGGTGCGGGCGATGAAGTGGCCGAGCACGCCCTTCGGCCAGCGCGCGAACGCCACCTCGCCGTCGGCGCTGGCGGCATAGGCGTCGGCGAAGGCGCGCAGGTCGGGCGCATCGGCGGCGGTGAAGCCGCCCATGACATAACCGATCTTGCCCGGCGCGCGGAGCTGGACCGACGCGCCGCTGCCGCAGCTCCACAGGCAAGCGACCGGCTCGACCGCGACGTCGCCGTCGAGACGCCGCAGCGCCGCGAGCAGCGCCGCGCCGCCGCCCGCCGCGCCGTCGGCGCCGCGGCAGGTCGAGCAGACGATCAGGGCGGGGCCGTCATGGCCGGGAGCGAGCATCGTCGTCCGTCGCACCGTTCGCGCGCCGCCGCAACCGGACCAGAAGCCGCTCCCCCCGCGATCGCGGCCGCTCGCGCCTCGCGGCCTGCCGCGCAGCGACCGCCGGTGCCGTACCGCGCGCTCTTGATCGACGCGGGAGGATGCGGCATCCTGCCGCTATCCTGGCACACGCGGGCGATGCGCGCCGGCGGGGCCGAGGCAAGTCGTGAGGGTGGGCGATGTCGTCGTGGAACCGGATCGTCGCGACCGCCGCCCTCGTCCTTCTAAGTCAGGGATCGGTCATGGCTGAGCCAGTAGGGCACGTCACCGGAGTCGGCGGCATCTTCGTCAAGAGCAAGGACCCCAAGGCGCTCGCGCAGTGGT
Organism: uncultured Sphingomonadaceae bacterium; assembly: GCA_964245955.1. GTDB lineage: Bacteria > Pseudomonadota > Alphaproteobacteria > Sphingomonadales > Sphingomonadaceae > Polymorphobacter_B. Next base: position 1,750 of record CAXTPH010000097.1, read on the forward strand.
ACCGCGACGCGCTCGGGCTCGACGTCAAGCCGTGGGGCGGCGCCGCGATCCCGTTCGACACGCCCGGCCACCCGCCCAAGGTCGCGTGGTCCGCGTTCGCCGACTCGACCGACCACATGCTGCCATCGACCCGCGAGTTCATGGTGAACTTCGCCGTCGACGACATCGATGCGATCGTCGCGCGGCTGACGGCGAAGGGCGTGCCGATCCTCAAGCGCGACGATAGCGACGACTTCGGCCGGTTCGCGTGGATCGTCGACCCCGACGGCACCAAGATCGAGCTGTGGCAGCCCAAGGCGAGGTAAGCGCCGCTCAGCCCGCCTTCAGCTTCGCGATCTCGGCCTCGAGCGCGACGATCTTCGTTGCCTGCGCGACGATGATATCCTGCAGCGCGGTCTTCTGCGCGTCGGCGGTCGCCGCGGGCGGCTCGGGGGTCGGCGGCGTGGCGGGCGTGACGTTGAGCGGCGGCATGCGGAACAGCCCCGACGCCTTGGCGCGCTCGATCAGCGGCGCCGCCCCGGCGAGCAGCGCCATCAGCGCCTCGGACATCGGCGGGTCGTTGCGGTCGGCCATCGGTTACGCTCCTGAAGTCGTGTGTGTCTTATATGGATAAGACACCGGGGACTTCAAGCTGCTGATCCTCCCCGGAACGGGGAGGGGGACCATCGCCCTTGAAATGGTGGAGGGGCGCTCGAGCGGGCTCAACCTGCGCGCCTGCTCGACCGCCCCTCCGTCGCGCGGAGATGCGCGCCACCTCCCCGCGAGCGGGGAGGATCTTCCTACTCCGCCGCCACCATCAGCGGGCGATCGTCGAGCGGATGCGCCAGCCGCGTCAGCATCTCCTTCGGGCAGACCTGCCAGAAACACCCGCGCGCACGGTCCCAGTCGAGCAGCAGCTCGGCCGCCCATTTCGACCCCGTCTCGGCGACATGCTCCTCGACCAGCCTGTGCAGCACGCCATCCCAGTGCGCCGACGCGATGCGGTTCAATACGATGCTGTCAGGGTTGATCCTCCGCGCGAAGGTCCCGTCCGCATCATGGACGAACGCCATCCCGCCGGTCATGCCGGCGCCGAAATTGTCGCCGACCTGCCCAAGGATCACCGCGACCCCGCCGGTCATATATTCGCAGCCGTTCGCGCCGCAGCCCTCGACGACGACGGTCGCGCCCGAGTTCCTGACCGCGAAGCGCTCGCCCGCCTGCCCCGCCGCGAACAATTTGCCGCTCGTCGCGCCGTAGAGGACGGTGTTGCCGATGATCGTGTTGTCGCGCGCGACGAGCGTCGACGACACCATCGGCCGGACGACGATCGTCGCGCCGCTGAGCCCCTTGCCGACATAGTCGTTCGCCTCGCCGAACACCTCGAGCTTCAGGCCCTGCACGCCGAACGCGCCGAGGCTCTGCCCCGCGCTGCCGCGCAGCCGGACGTGGAGGTGGCCCGGCGCGAGCCCGGTCATGCCGTATTTGCGGACGATCTCCGACGACACCCGCGTGCCAACCGCGCGGTGGGTGTTGCGGACGGTGTAGGTCAGCTGCATTTTTTCGCCGCGCTCGAACAGATGCGCGCCGTCGCGGAGCATGTCGATGTCGAGGCTGTCGGGCACCTCGTTCCGGTGGTTGGCGATGCCGAAGCGCCGCGATTCGTCGGGCGCGTCGACCTTGACGAGGATCGGGTTCAAGTCGAGGTCGTCGAGATGTTCGGCGCCGCGGCTGACCTGGCGCAGGAGCTCGGTCCGGCCGATCACCTCGTCCAACGACTTCGCGCCCAACTTGGCGAGGATGTCGCGGACCTCCTCGGCGATGAAGCTCATCAGGTTGATGACCTTCTCCGGCGTGCCGTCGAACTTGGCGCGCAACGCCTCGTCCTGCGAGCAGATGCCCACCGGACACGTGTTCGAGTGGCACTGGCGAACCATGATGCAGCCCATCGCGACCAGCCCCAGCGTGCCGATGCCGTATTCCTCGGCGCCGAGGATCGCGGCGATGACGATGTCGCGGCCCGTCTTGAGCCCGCCGTCGGTGCGCAATTTGACCCGGTGGCGCAGCCCGTTGAGCGTCAGCACCTGGTTGACCTCGGACAGCCCCATCTCCCACGGCGTGCCCGCGTATTTGATCGACGACTGCGGCGACGCGGCGGTGCCGCCGACATGGCCCGAGATCAGGATGACGTCGGCGTGCGCCTTGGCGACGCCTGCCGCGACGGTGCCGATGCCCGCCGAGCTGACCAGCTTGACGCAGACCCGCGCGGTCGGGTTGATCTGCTTGAGGTCGTAGATCAGCTGCGCCAAGTCCTCGATCGAATAGATGTCGTGGTGCGGCGGCGGCGAGATCAGCATCACGCCCGGCGTCGAATGCCGCAGCCGCGCGATCAGCTCGGTGACCTTGAAACCCGGCAGCTGCCCGCCCTCGCCGGGCTTGGCCCCCTGCGCGACCTTGATCTCGATCTCGGTGCAGGCGTTGAGATATTCCGCGGTCACGCCGAAGCGCCCCGAGGCGACCTGCTTGACCGCCGAATTGGCGTTGTCGCCGTTGGCATAGGGGGTGAAGCGCTTGCGGTCCTCGCCGCCCTCGCCGCTGACCGCCTTCGCGCCGATCCGGTTCATCGCGATCGCCAGCGTCTCGTGCGCCTCGGGCGACAGCGCGCCGAGCGACATGCCGGGGGTGACGAAGCGCTTGCGGATCTCGGTGATCGATTCGACCGTGTCGACCCGCGCCGGGGTCTTGGCGAAATTGAACTCGAGCAGGTCGCGCAGATAGATCGGCGGCAGCTCGGCGACACCGCGGGTGAAGCGCGTGTAGTCGCTGTAGCTGTCGTTGGTCACCGCGGTCTGGAGCAAATGGATCAGGTTCGCCTGATACGCATGGTCCTCGCTCCCCGCGCGGTAGCGGTACAGCCCGCCAACCGGCAACGCCGCGACGTCCTCGTCCCACGCGCGTTCGTGGCGCAGCATCGCGTTCAAGTGGATCGAGGCGAACCCCTCCCCCGAGATCTTCGCCGGCATGCCGGGGAAGAAGTCGTTGACCAGCGCCCGGCTCAGCCCGACCGCCTCGAAATTATAGCCGCCGCGGTACGACGAGATCACCGCGATGCCCATCTTGCCCATGATCTTGAGCAGCCCGTCCTCGACCGCCTTCTTGTAGCGCGCGACGCACGTATCGTAGTCGAGCGCCCCGAACAGCCCGCGCGCGTGGCGGTCGGCGATCGCCTCCTGCGCCAGATACGCGTTGACCGTCGTCGCCCCGACCCCGATCAGCACCGCGAAATAATGCGTATCGAGGCATTCGGCCGAGCGCACGTTGATGCTCGAAAACGCCCGCAGTCCCTTGGCGACGAGGTGGGTGTGCACGCCCGCGGCGGCAAGGATCATCGTGATCCCGGCACGCCCCGCCGACTGGTTCTCGTCGGTCAGGAACAGCTGCGACTTGCCCGAACGGACCGCGTGCTCGGCCTCGGCGCGGACGCGCGCGATCGCGCTCCGCAGCGCGTCGGGTCCACCGGCGGTGTCGAAGGTGCAGTCGATCGTCGCCGCCTGCGCCGCGTAATGCCGGCTCAGCAGGTCCCAGCCGAGGTTGGTCAGGACGGGCGAGTCGAGGACCATCACCCCCTCCTGCCGCGCGTCGTGATCGAGGATGTTGCCGAAGTTCGAGAAGCGCGTCTTCAGGCTCATCACCCGCGTCTCGCGCAGCGAGTCGATCGGCGGGTTGGTCACCTGGCTGAAGTTCTGCCGGAAGAAATGGCTGAGGCAGCGCGCGCGCGACGAGATCACCGCGAGCGGGGCGTCGTCGCCCATGCTGCCGACCGCCTCCTTGGCGTCCTCGACCATCGGGCTGAGCAATAGCTCCATGTCCTCCATCGTCAGCCCGGCGGCGACCTGGCGTTGACGGAGTTCGGCACGGGTGAAGGCGGGCGCCGGCTGCGGCCCGTCGTGCCCGGGGATCGCGTCGAAGCCGCGAAAATGCTCGACCCAGTCGGCGTACGGCGCGCCGGCGGCGATGCGGTCCTTGATCGCGCGGTCGGTGTAGAACTTGGGGCCCTCCCCCGGCTCGCCGTCGAGGTCGACCGCGATCATCTGACCCGGGCCGAGCGCGCCCTTGCGGATGATCGACGTCTCGGGGACGACGACCATGCCCGCCTCCGACCCCGTCACCAGCAGCCCGTCGTTGGTCAGCAGGTAGCGCATCGGGCGCAGCGCGCTGCGGTCGACCCCGGCGAGCACCCAGCGCCCGTCGGTCATCGCCAGCGCCGCCGGCCCGTCCCACGCCTCCATCACGCTGGCGAAGAAGGCGTACATCGCGCGGTGCGCCGGCGGCAGCGTGTCGTCCTTCTGCCACGCCTCGGGGATCATCATCAGCTTGGCGGTCGGCGCGTCTCTCCCTGAGCGGACGAACGCCTCGAACACCGCGTCCAAGGCGGCGGTGTCGCTCGCGCCAGCCGGGATCAGCGGCTTGATGTCCTCCGAATGCTCGCCGAAGGCGGACGCCGCCATCTTGATCTCGTGGCTTTTCATCCAGTTCTTGTTGCCGCGAACCGTGTTGATCTCGCCGTTGTGCGCGAGGCAGCGGAACGGCTGCGCCAGCCACCATTGCGGGAAGGTGTTGGTCGAATAGCGCTGGTGGTAGATCGCGAAGCGCGACACGAAGCGCTCGTCCATCAGGTCGGGGTAGAACACCGACAGTTCCTCGGCGAGGAACAGCCCCTTGTAGATGATCGACCGCGCCGACAGCGAGCAGACGTAGAAGCCCTGGATCTGCGCCGCGATCACCGCGCGCTCGATCCGGCGGCGGATCAGGTAGAGGTCCTTCTCGAACGCCTCGATCGCCGCATTGCCCGCGCCGTCGGTCGCCGGCAGCGGCCCGGCGATCATGATCTGCTCGATCTCGGGGCGCGACGCCATCGCCTTGGTGCCGATCACCGACACGTCGACCGGCACCTGCCGCCAGCCGTAGATCGTGTAGCCGAAGCCGATGATCTCGCTCTCGACGATCGTCCGGCACGTCTCCTGCGCGGCGAGGTCGGTGCGCGGCAGGAAGATCTGCCCGACCGCGAGCAGGTTCGGCTTCGGCGCGTGGCCGGCGCGGCCGATATGCTCGATGAAGAAGTCGCGCGGCAGCTCGACGTGGATGCCCGCCCCGTCGCCGGTCTTGCCGTCGGCATCGACCGCGCCGCGGTGCCACACCGCCTTCAACGCATCGATCGCGGCGGTGACGACTCGCCGCGACGCCCTGCCGTCGGTCGCCGCGATGAGGCCCACCCCGCACGCATCGCCCTCGAGGTCGGGGCGGTACATGCCGTGTTCGGCGACGCGGGCGCGTTCGGATTCACTGACGGTCAAAATCGAACTCCCGGCTGATCATGTGGCGGCGCAGCGCTTCGACCATCGCGATCAAGGCGGGAAAGCCGGTCCACCTCAAATTAACGCGCTGCGTTTGCTCGTCTTCGTCGAGCGGATAGTCGTGGACCAAGCAGTTGCGCAGTTCGCTCGCCGCGACGTAGTCGTCGGCATCATCGACGGCACCAAATCGCTCGAGCCAATTGGCAAGATCGCGACGACTGAGCCGGTCGGTTCGCTCACCTTCCCACGAAATCATCAAGCGGCCGAGTTGCGCGACGATGTCCTGCAACTGCTCGTAGCGCTTCAGCAAAGCGATGGAGGCTATACGTTCGACAACCGGAAGTGCGCTTAATGCCTCGCCGGACGCCGGCAGCACCGGCGCGAGAAAAGGATGGACATCGTCATACCCGGCGATGATCCGCACGCTTCGCGCGAACACCGCGCGGAGCAAATCGTCGATCCCGCTCATGGCAGCGGCACCGATTCTGGCAGAACCATGCGCACGAACGCCGGCAGCGGCTTGCCGCGTTCGACGAGAACCACATCCACCCTTTGCTCATCGATCATCGTGAACAGCCGGTCGAGAAACCGCCCTTTCGCCTGCCAGTCGTTTTCGACGGGCGCTGTCTCGATGATGATGTCGATGTCGCCACCACGCAGGCTATCATCGACGCGGCTGCCGTAGAGGCGCACAGAGGCATCCTCGCCGAACGTCTCGCGCGCGGCGGTTTTGATCGCATCGATGTCGCGGGGCTTGAGCCGCATGTCACCCTGCCGGCTTGCGCGGGGGGAGCGCCTGGATCTCGGCGACCATCGCCTTGGCGTCGGTCTGCGCGGCGGTCATCGCGCCCGCCATCATCGCCGACTGCGCCGCCGCGATGTCGGGGTCGGCCATGATCGTCGCCGCCTGCGTCGAGTAATAACGCCCGGTCGGCGTCTGGAAGAACGCCTTCAGGTCGGCGAGCTGGGGCAGCGTGAAGCGGCGGGCATAGGCGCGGCCCATCGCATCGTACAGCGGCGGCATGCCCGAGCGGATCGTCTCGGCGGTCCGCGCCTGGATTCGCGTCATATAGCGATCGAAGATCGGCTCGAGGCGCGGGTCCTGCGCGAACATCGCCTTCATCTGCGGGTTCGCCAGCATTCCCTGCCGCATGTTGTTCGCCATGGCGGTCGACATCTGCGCCAGCATCGCGTCGCGCGTCGCCGGCGGCATCGCCAGCGACACCACCTCGCGCGCCGCCGCCAGCCGCGCCGGTTCGACCGCCGCCGGCGCGGGGGCTTCCGCAAGCGCCGGGGCCGCGATCAGCGACAGACCAAGCGCGAGTGCAAGTTTGATCGTCATGCCGCTTGCCGCTCCACTGCTACCTTCGCCCGCAGATACGCATGCATCGCCGTCGCGACATCGCGCCCGTCGCGGATCGCCCAGACGACGAGGCTCGCGCCCCGCACGATGTCGCCCGCGGCGAAGACGCCGTCGAGGCTCGTCGCCATCGTCTTGCCGTCGCAGCGCAGCGTGCCCCAGCGGGTGACGCGCAGGTCGGGCGCGCCGAACAGCGCCGGCAGGTCCTCGGCGTCGAAGCCGAGCGCCTTGATGACGAGGTCGGCGGGGACGCGGAAGTCGCCGCCGGGATCGACCTCGGGCGCGCGCCGCCCGCTGCCGTCGGCGGTGCCGAGGCGCATCGCGTTGGCGCGGACGTGCGTCACCGCGCCGTCCGCTGAGCCAGAGCCTTCGAACGCCGCCGGGGCGCTCAGCCAGACGAATTCGACGCCCTCCTCCTCGGCGTTGGCGACCTCGCGCTGGCTGCCCGGCATGTTGGTCCGGTCGCGGCGGTAGAGGCATTTGACCGACGCCGCGCCCTGGCGGACCGCGGTGCGGACGCAGTCCATCGCGGTGTCGCCGCCGCCGATGACGACGACGTGCTTGCCCGCCGCGTCGAGCGCTTCGGCTCGCGGGACATCATCGCCGAAGCCGCGCCGGTTGCTCG
>CAXTPH010000098.1:0-9004 GCA_964245955.1 uncultured Sphingomonadaceae bacterium
GGGTGTCACCGCCTGGCCGACACCGTCGATGATACACAAGGCACCGCGGGCGACCGATTCGTGCATCGGCGCGGCGTTGAGCGCGAGCAGGAAGACCTGATCTTGCTCGATGCGCTCGGCCCCGTCGTCGGGCAGCGCCGCTCGAACATCGGGACCGCCGGTATCGAACACGAAGCGCCGTGGCCCGACGAGCGTCGCGCCGCGCGCGTCCTTCAGCCCTTGCGGCAGTTCATAGGTGCAGCGGCGTCCGCCTTCCAACGGGGTTGGCAGGTCGATCGCATAATTTTGGGCGTCGACCCAGCGTCCGGTTGCGCCGGCGCTGCACGTGCCGCTGACCGGCGAGGGCAGCCGAGGATCGCCGAACGCGACCATTGGGGTGGCGAACCGCAGCTTGATCTGTTCGACACGCTCGACCGATCCGGTGGGAGCGAAGGACGCGACTGCCGGGGCGGGATCGCTACCGGCGCGCCCCGTGACGAGCGCCACGATCGCTGCACAAACCGCTGCACGCCACTTTCCCGCCATATGCCGAGCATGACCGAGCGCTCGCCCGGCGGCAAGGCTCGCCGGTGTCGTGTCGTCGCGATCGTCGGGCTATCTCCGACCCATCGTTCGATGATATTGTAACGTGCTTAATAAGTTGGTTACCACGTTAGCTTATCTGACGATTGGTTGTGTAGCGGGGTTGGCGTGATGGACTACCGCTTCTTCAAGCTGAATACCGGCGGCGTGATCGATATGGCGCAGACCTTGCGCCTGCCCGATGACGATGCGGCGGTGAGCCATGCGCGCAGTTTCGGCAGAGGTTGTGCGGTCGAGATCTGGGTCGGGTCGCGCAAGCTCGCGGTCGTGCCACCGGAGGCGCGCCGCTAGAAGCAGGGTCGCTCGTCTGCCATAGCAAGAACGATGGATTTCAGATTTTACGAGACGCGTCTCGGGCCGGTCGCGGTCCTCGAATCGTTCGCCGCCAGCGCCCACGCTCCGCTCATCCATGTCGCGCATGCCACCGGCATGTGCGCAGGCATCTACCGTCCGCTGCTCGACCGGCTCGCCGGGCACGTCAACGTCGTCGCGAGCGATGCCCGCGGTCACGGCGCCACCCGGCTCGCCGCCGACCCGGCGGCGCTGACGACATGGGCAACCTACGTCGATGATCTCGCTGCGCTGCTCGACGTGCTGCCGCCGTCGCCACGCCTGATCCTCGCTGGGCATTCGATGGGGGCGACGGTCAGCATGGAACTCGCGACCGCGCAACCCGGCCGGGTCGACGCCGTGGTCATGGCCGAGCCGGCGTTCGTGCCGTTCGCCGCGGCCGCCACGTGGGACGCGGCCGGTCGCGCGGCCAGCCCGATGGCCGAACAGGCGCTGCGCCGCCGCGCGGTGTGGCCATCGCGCGACGCCGTCCGAGCGGCCTACGCCGGCCGCGGCGTCTTCGCGACGTGGCCCGACGCGGCGCTCGACGCCTATGTCGCGGGTGGTCTGCGTGACCGGCCGGACGGGCAGGTCGAGCTCGCCTGCGCGCCGGCGTGGGAGGCGGCGACCTTCACCGCCGTATCGGCCGGGCTCGAGGCGGCGGTGACTGGCTGGCGCGGTGGCCTGGCGATGCTCTACGGGACCGAGCGGAGCACGGTGACTGCCGCCGACGCTGCGACGATCGCGGCGGTCCCGGGCGCCAAAGTCCGGCGCTTTGACGGTGTCGACCACTTCCTCCCGCTGCACGAACCGGCGGCTATGGCCGCGGCGATCCTCGCCTTTGCCTGAGGCGAGCGGAACAGCCATTATGCCCCGGCGTTGATCGTTGCACCTCCGACAGGACTAACTCCATGCGCCACGTTCTTGCCGCCGCCGTCGCGGTCTTGTCGCTGTCGGCGTGCGGCGAGAAGGCGACGCTGCCGGTCGCCTCGGGCATGGGAGCGGCTCCGGCGCTGCCGTCGCCGCATCCCACCGCGCTACCGACGGTCCACGTCGCCCCGGTCGATCGCTGGGCGGCGGGGGCGACTCCGAAGGCGGCACCAGGGCTGCGCGTCGCCGCCTTCGCCGCGGGGCTCGATCATCCGCGCTGGCTCTACGTCCTGCCAAACGGCGACGTCCTCGTCGCCGAGACCAATTCGCCGCCGAAGCCCGACGACAACAAGGGCTTCCGCGGCTGGGCACAGGGGCTGCTGATGGGCCGCGCCGGGGCGACGGTGCCGAGCGCGAACCGCATCACCCTGCTCCGCGATACCAAGGGCACCGGCGTCGCCGACCAGAAGACGGTATTCTTGCACGGGCTCAATTCGCCGTTCGGCATGGCTCTGGTCGGCGGCGACCTCTACATCGCCGACACCGACGCGGTGCTCAAGTTCGCCTACACGCCGGGCGCGACGGCGATCACTACGCCGGGCACCAAGGTCGTCGACCTGCCCGCCGGGCTGATCAACCACCACTGGACCAAGAACATCATCGCCAGCCCCGACGGGGGGACACTGTACGCGACGGTCGGATCGAACTCGAACGTCGGCGACAATGGACTCGCTGCAGAGACCGGGCGGGCGGCGATCTGGGCGATCGACCTCAAGTCGGGGACGCACCGCATCTTCGCCGGAGGTCTGCGCAACCCCAACGGCATGGGCTGGGAGCCCGCGTCGGGCAAGCTGTGGACGGCGGTCAACGAGCGCGACGAGATCGGCTCCGACCTCGTCCCCGACTATATGACGAGCGTTCACGACGGCGGCTTCTACGGTTGGCCGTACAGCTATTACGGGCAGCACGTCGACGTCCGCGTCAAGGACCAGCGCCCTGACCTCGTCGCCAGCGCGATCAAGCCGGATTACGCGCTTGGGCCGCATACCGCGTCGCTCGGCCTGACCTTCGCCAAGGGCGACACCGCGTTGCCGGGCACCTTTGCCGAGGGCGCGTTCGTCGGCCAGCACGGCTCGTGGAACCGCAAGCCGTTCAGCGGCTACAAGGTGATCTTCGTGCCGTTCGCCGGCGGCAAGCCGGCCGGCCCATCGGTCGATGTCCTGACCGGCTTCCTCTCGGCCGACGGCAAGGCGCATGGCCGCCCGGTCGGGGTGACGATCGATGCGAAGGGTGGGCTGCTCGTCGCCGACGACGTCGGCAACACAGTCTGGCGGGTGACCGGCGCGGCGCAGACCGCGAGCCGCTAGGTAGCGGACCGGTTTCCTTAATTTTCGATCGATTTAGATCCTACCCGCAGCGGTTCCGGCTCCGCATCGAATGCCTCGGCCCCGCCAAGGCGCTGACCTAGCGGGCGCGGACTTCGCGCTTTGCGCGGAATGCTTTGAACGCCCGGCCGTCGATCGCGACGAGCCCGGCGCCGATCAGCGCCATGCCGGCAAGCGCCTGCGGCGTAACCGCCTCGCCCAAAACGGCGGCACCGAGCGCGAGGGCGCTGATCGGCAGGAGAAAGGTCACGAGCAGCAGGTTGGTCGCACCCGCGGTTGCCAGAAGCCGGAAATAGAGGATGTACGCTAGAGCGGTACTCAACAGCGCGATCCCGGCGAGGGCGAGCCAGACGCCGGCCCCCGGCGCGGCGAGCGTCCACGGCGCGTCGACGACCGCAGCGAGCGGAACGAGGATGATCGCGCTCGCTGTGAGCTGCCCGGACGCGACCTTGAGCGGGGCAATGCCGCGGAAGCGGCGGCCGAAGAGTCCGGCGAAGGCGTAGCTGAGCGCCGCCGCGAGGCACGCCGCTTCGGCGACGATGTTGCCGCCACCAAGCCCCGAAAACGCGTTGGTGCCGATCATCACTGCGACCCCGGCGAAGCCGAAGATTACGCCGCATCCCCTCGACAACGTCAGCTTCTCGTTCGTCAGCGCGTGGGCAGCCAGCACGGCGAAGACCGGTGTCGTCGCGTTGAGGATCGACGCGAGACCGCTTGAAATTCGCGTCTCGGCAAAGGCGAACAGCGTGAAGGGAATCACGTTGTTGAGCACGCCCATGACCGCGAACGCGACCCAGAGCCGCGGCTCGCGCGGCATCTGCTCGCGGTATACGAGAAGCACCAGATTGAGCGCGACCGCAGCGATTGCGACCCGTCCAAGCACGACGGTGAACGGCGGCAGGGCAGTGACGAGCACCTTGTAGAAGAAAAACGATCCGCTCCACAGGATCGACAGGATGACGAGCGTCGTCCACTCCGCGGCGCCCATCGCGGGCGCGATATCCCGGCTGGGCAACTGCCCGATTTTGCGATGCATGCTCGGTCTCCTCGTGGAGCCGGCGACTACCGCTGGCCGCCCTGATTGTCTGGCGGTTTCCGGACGCGGCGCTACGGCCGGTAGTCGCGCTCGACATGCCCCGCCAAGTCCGCGTCCTCAAACCAGACCGGCTTGAACTTCTCGGCGGCGAACAGCGCGCTCTGGTCGCTATAGTGGCGCGATCCGGGGCGCTCGATTGCGGTGCCGAACGGGCTGATGGATTGGGAATGGACGCGCCCGTCCTTGTCCCATTCAACGAGCATGACGAAGCTATCGCCAAGGTCGGCGACGCGCTTGCCGCGCGTGTCGTCCTTCTTCGAATAGACCGCGCGCAATTCCTCGGGGCCGCCGAGGATCGGCACATTGGTCGTCCCGCGGACGATCCGCAGCATGTCGCCGAGCGGCGGATCGAGACGGTGCGCGTGCGTCATCAGAAAGGCGACGTCGGCCGTCAATTTCTCGCGCGCGTCGGGCAGCGGGTCGCCGCGATAGCCCTGCCCCGACGCCGACGACAGGACGAACATCGCCAGCGTGTCGGCGGCGTTCGTCCCGTCGAGCTTCCAGTCCCACGTCCGCAGCAGGGCCTGCGCCTTGATCAGGCCGGCGTCGCCCTTCGGATCGACCGCAAGTACCCGCGCCAGCCACGTCCCGGCCCATGATTGCCGCGAATAGCCTTTGTCGAACTTGATTCGCAGCAGGTCGTCGCGCCCGATCTTCGCCGTTCCGAGCGCGGCGAACAGGTCACGGAAGCGGTAGGCGCGGTTGGTCATGTACGTCTCGATCCCCTGCTCGGGGCGGAAACTGCTCGGGTCGAGGTTGTCGCCCGCGCCGGTCGCGACGAACGGGGTATTGTTCGAATTTGCCACCCAGCCGCTCTTCGGATCGACGATTGCCGGGTCGGCGGCGACGGGCTCGTAGGTTGTCCACACGTCGCGCGACGTGTCGCCCGGCAGCACGCCCTGCCAGTCGAACCCGGAAGCGCGATGCGGGAACAGCGCGTTATAGACCATCGCGATGTGCCCCGCCGCGTCGCCATAGATGAAGTTCGTCGCCGGCACCGCCTGCATCGCCATGGCGGCCTTCCACTCGATGAAGTCGCGTGCCTTGTTGAGCCGGTAATATTGCTCGACCTGGCGGACGTCGCCGAAGCCGGTGTAGCGGACCGCGAAGCTGCCCAGCTTGTTGACGACGACTGGCCCCTGCCGCGACCGCGCGATCGTCTTCGGCACGGGCAGCACGAACGGCCCGAACTTGACGCGGAGCCAGACGCGGCGCGTCGCGAGCGGCAGCCATTGGCCGTCGTAGCGGTAGTGCGTGCCTTGCGGGTCGAGCACGAGCTTGTAGGTGTCGATCAGGTCGGGGCGGTTGACGGTGTTGGTCCAGCCGAGCGTCCGGTTGTGGCCGAGCAGGACGAACGGCGCGCCCGGGAACAGCGCCCCGGCGAAGTCCCAGCCTTCACCCGAATGCACTACCGCCTCGTACCACGCGACGCCGCCGGTCCACGGCTGGTGCGAGTTCGAGACCAGCCGCGTCACGCCGTCATTCGACCGCGCCGCGGTTACCGCGAAGCCGTTCGACCCGCGCTCGCCCGCCGGCGAGGCATCGCGCGGCGGCAGCCTGCCGTCGGTCAGCGCGCCGAGCGTCCGGTCGAGGCCGAAGAAGAACGGCGAGCGCAGCGCGAATCCGGCGACGATGTCGTGGCCGGTCACCGGGAACAGGCGCGACAGCCGCACCTCGCCGGCGTGCGTCGCGGCGTAGTGGTTGAGCCCGGCGGCGTACGCCTCGACCAGCGCGCGCGTCGCCGGCGACAGCGTCATATACTTCGCGTTCGCGGTGCCGCGCGCGTCGATCAGCGCGCCGACATAGTCAATCTTCGCCCCCTCGGCCCCGCTTATCGCCGCCGACCGCCCGCGGATCGCCGCGAGCAGCTCCTCCATCGTGTGAAAATCGTCCTCGGCTTCGGCGTAGGCGAGACCGTAGGCGACGTCGGCGTCGGTCTTGCCGTCGATGTGGGGCACACCGAAACTGTCGCGGCGGATACGCGTATCGTGCGCGATCGTGGCGTCGGCGGCGGGCGTGTCGGCCGTCAACGGCTCCCAGACCATCAGCCCGATCGCGACGATGATCAGGAACGCGACGACGCCGATCGCCGATTTCTGCCAGACCCGCATGCGGTGCTCCCCATGGCCATCGCCGGGCCTTGCCGGGGTTAAGCCATAGATCGCAGATCAACTCAAACCGCGTTGCCCGCGGCGACCCCGCTCGCCCACGCCCATTGGAAATTATACCCGCCGAGCCAGCCGGTGACGTCGACTGCCTCGCCGATCGCGTACAGGCCGGGGACTGCGGTCGCGGCCATCGTTCGCGAGCTCAGCCCGGCGGTGTCGATCCCGCCGGCGGTGACCTCGGCCTTGGCGAAGCCTTCGGTCCCGGTTGGCGTCAGGGTGAACGTCGACACGCCCGCCGCCGCCGCGGCGAGCGCGCGGTCGGGCAGGTTGGCGAGCGTGCCCGCCAGCCCGAGGCGCGGGGCGAGCGCCGCCGCCAGCCGCGACGGCAGCAGCTCGCCGAGCAAGGTGGCGCCCTCGGCGCGCGGGCGCGTCCGCCGCCGGTCGCGGAGGAACGCTGCGACGTCGGTGCCGGGCGCGAGGTCGAGCGTCACCGGCCCGCCGTGCCAGTACGACGAGATCTGCAGTACCGCCGGGCCCGACAGCCCGCGATGAGTGAAAAGCAGCGCCTCGCGGAACACCGCCTTGCCGATCCCCGTCACCGCGTCGACCGCGACCCCGCTGAGCGTGCGGCACAGGTCGAGCAGGTCGGCGGTGAAGGTCAGCGGTACCAGCCCCGGGCGCGGCGGCACGACCTTGAGCCCGAACTTCCGCGCGACGTCATAGGCGAAGCCGGTCGCGCCGAGCTTGGGGATCGCCGGGCCGCCGGTCGCCAGCACCAGCGCGGGGGCGGCGAAGTCGCCGTGGTCGGTGGCGACGCGGAACGCCGCGCCGTCGTGCTCGACGCCGGAGATCCGGTACCCGAGTCGCGTGTCGACGTGTGCGGCGTCGCACTCGTCGACCAGAAGCGCGACGATCTGCCGGGCCGAGCCGTCGCAGAACAGTTGCCCGAGCGTCTTCTCGTGATAGGCGATGCCATGCTTCTCGACGAGGGCAACGAAATCCGTCGGGGTGTAGCGCCCGAGTGCCGAGCGCGCGAAGTGCGGGTTGTCTGACAGGAAGCGGTCGGGCGCGGCGCCGAGGTTCGTGAAGTTGCACCGCCCGCCGCCCGAGATCAGAATCTTTTTGCCGGGTTCGTCGGCGTGGTCGAGCAGCAGCACGCGCTTGCCCCGCGCGCCGGCGGTCGCGGCGGCCATCATCCCGGCGGCCCCCGCGCCGAGGACGATGACATCGAAATTAGGTGTCACGATCCGAGCGTGCCGTCCTTGCCGTAGCGGTTTTCGAGGAATTTGCCCTGGACGAGGAAGGCATCGCGGTCGTCTTTGCCGAGCTGGTCGTTAACCCGCACGAGCTCGGCCTCGATCAGGCCGAGGCCATCGACCAGCTGGCGCTCGATCGTCGGGCCGCCGGGGATCGTCGCCGCCTTGCGCTGCGCGGGTGCGACCTTTTCGTAGCGATCGACGAGTTCGGGCAGATGCTTGCCGAGCAACCGGTTGAGCTCGAGCGCGGTCGGGTCGCCGGCGGGGACGGCGGCGAGCTGCGGCCCGAGTGCGGCAAGCTGCGCCGAGATCGCGTCGACCTTCGGCGCGGCGAGCGCGGGCAGGCTACGGCGCTTGGCGTCGAGCCACGCATCGACCTGGGCGGGCAGGACGGCAGGCTTGGCGGTCGCCAGCTTCGCTGGTTCGGGCGCGTCGTCGCCCGGAAAGACGCCGAGCGCAATCAGGAGGCAGATCGTCGCCAGGATGATCGCCAGCAGCGCGCCGACCCCGATCGGGCCGACGAACACGCCCCAGATGATCGTGGCCATGATGACCGAGAATACCGTCAGCGCCATCCGCGCCGCCTTCTGCCCGATGCGACGGGCCTTGCGCTCGCGTCGCCGCCGCGCTGCATCGCGTCCCGAACGGCCCTCGCGCAAGCCGCGGGCGAGCGGCTCGGTCAGCGCGAAGCGGTCGAGATAGTCGCTCGCGCGCTCGATCATCGCCTCGGCGTCGCGGACCTGACGCATCATCCGACGGGGGTGAACGACGAGCTGATCGCGGTCGCCGCGGCGGGCGCGGCGAGCTGCGCCTGCCCGGCCGAGCGGGCGATGTAGCCGCGCGACTTCTCGACCTCGACGCCCAAGGTATCGACGGTGGTCTTCATTGACGCGAGCGCCTGGACCTTGAACGTGTCGATCGCGTCCATCGTCGCGTAGATGTTCTGGAACGCGCGCTGGAGCGTCTCGATCGGGATCGTCGAGCTCGCCGCCTGCTGGTGGATGACGCCGGTCTGGGTGCGCAGCAGCTCGCCCGTCCCGTCGATCATCTTCGCCGTTGTCGTGTTGAGCGCGCCGATCTGTTCGAGGACGAGCTTCTGTGCGGTCAGCGCCTGCGCGACGGTGACCGCGGTGCGCAGCGCGGCGACGGTCGTCGTCGAAGCGCGGTCAACGCCCTTGATCAACTCGACATTGTTCTTCTTGACGAGGTCGAGCGCGAGATAGCCCTGCACCGAAACCGCCATCTGAGTGAGCAGGTCGGTGGTCCGCTGGCGGACGTAGAACAATGCGCTCTCGCGGATCGCCTTGGCCTTGGCCGGATCGGTGTAGTCGAGCTCGTTCGCCTTGTCTTCGAGCTTGGCGTCGAGCGTCTTCGAGA
>CAXTPH010000099.1:0-8947 GCA_964245955.1 uncultured Sphingomonadaceae bacterium
ATGAAGACGTACTTCACCGTGACGACCATGAAGAAGGTCCAGAAGATCAGCGAGACGACGCCGAAGATGTGGAGGTGGTCGACGGCGAGCGGGTGGTGGCCGACGAACACTTCTTTCATCGCGTAAAGTGGGCTCGTCGCAATGTCGCCGAACACGACGCCGACCGCGCCGATCGCAAGCTTGGTGAAACTGTCGCCATGGTGTCCTGCCGCCGACGGCGATCCGGCGAGCGCGACGGGGGGGTTAGCAAGATCGGGTGCGACGGCTTCGCTCATCGGGGCGCGACTCGCTGCGGGATAATCACTTGGCTGAGGCCCCTGGCGTCCGGGAGCCCGGACGGCGGCGCGTTAGCACGACCGATTGTGCGCCGCAACGTGGCGGTCGGCCCGCGCCCGCGCTATAGGCGCGGCACCGTTGCCGGAAGGAAATCGCGATGCATGTTGGTGTACCCAAGGAAATCAAGATCCACGAATATCGCGTCGGCCTGACACCGCCGTCGGTCGCCGAACTGACCGCCGCCGGTCATGCCGTAACGGTCGAGACGGGGGCCGGGTCCGGCATCGATTTCACCGATGCCGATTATGTCGCGGCCGGAGCGAGCGTCGTCGCCACCGCCGCCGAGGTGTTCGCCGCCGCCGACATGATCGTCAAGGTCAAGGAGCCGCAGCTGCCCGAATGTGCGATGCTGCGCCCGGGCCAGGTCCTGTTCACCTATCTCCATCTCGCCCCCGACCCCGAGCAGGCGAAGGCGCTGATCGCGAGCGGTGCGACGTGCATCGCCTATGAGACCGTCACCGACCGCACCGGCGGCCTGCCGCTGCTCCGCCCGATGTCGGAAGTCGCCGGGCGGATGTCGGTCCAGGTCGGCGCGCATTACCTCGAGAAGGAGCAGGGCGGGCGCGGCATCCTGCTCGGCGGCGTGCCGGGCGTCGCGCCGGGGCGGGTGGCGATCCTCGGCGGCGGTGTCTCGGGGGTCAACGCCGCGCAGATGGCGGTCGGCCTGCGCGCCGACGTGACGATCTACGACATCTCGACCGCGCGACTGGCCGAAATCGACGAGATGTTCGAGGGCCGGGTCAAGACCGTGTTCAGCTCGAAGGCGGCGATCGAGGCGGCGGTGGCGAGTGCGCACGTCGTCATCGGCGCGGTGCTGATCCCGGGCGCCGCCGCGCCGAAGCTGGTGACGCGCGACATGCTCAAGCTGATGAAGCGCGGGTCGGTCCTCGTCGACATCGCGATCGACCAGGGCGGCTGCTTCGAGACGAGCCACGCGACGACCCACCAGGACCCGGTCTACACGATCGACGGCATCATCCATTACTGCGTCGCCAACATGCCCGGTGCGGTGGCGCGGACGTCGACCTTCGCGCTCAACAACGCGACGCTGCCGTTTGCGCTGCGGCTGGCGAAGCTCGGGGCGGAGGGCGCGATGGCCGCCGACCCGCATCTCGCGGCGGGGTTGAACGTGATGGCCGGCAAGATCCGCCACGCCGCCGTCGCCGAGGCGCTGGGAATGGAATTCGTCGCGTGA
Source organism: uncultured Sphingomonadaceae bacterium (assembly GCA_964245955.1). Taxonomy (GTDB): domain Bacteria; phylum Pseudomonadota; class Alphaproteobacteria; order Sphingomonadales; family Sphingomonadaceae; genus Polymorphobacter_B. Next base: position 1,532 of record CAXTPH010000099.1, read on the forward strand.
AAATCGGCTTTCTTCTTTTCCCCGACATCACCCAGCTCGACATGACCGGGCCGGCGCAGGTGCTGTCGCGGATGCCGGGCGCGACGCTGTATTTCGTCGCGAAGACGCTCGAGCCTGTGATGTCGGACTGCGGCCTCGCGCTGGTCCCGACCGTGACCCTCGCCGACTGCCCGCCGCTCGACATCGTCTGCGTGCCCGGCGGCTACGGCACGACGCCGCTGATGAGCGACGCGGTGGTGCTCGACTGGCTACGCGGGCAGGCGGCGACTGCACGCTACGTCACCAGTGTCTGCACCGGCTCGCTCGTGCTCGCGGCGGCGGGACTGCTCGACGGCTACCGCGCCGGCTGCCACTGGGCATGGGGGGACCAGTTGAGCCACTTCGGCGCGACCTTCGTCGCCGAGCGGACGGTGATCGACCGCAACCGGATCACCGCCGGCGGGGTCACCAGCGGGATCGACTTCGGCTTCCGCCTGATCGAGGCAACGCATGGTCGCGACGTCGCCGAGGCGATCCAGCTCGGCCTCGAATATGATCCGCAGCCGCTCGCGGGCGGCACACCGGCGACGGCGCGGCCCGAAATCCTGGCGATGGTCGAGGCGACCTATGCCAAACGCCTGCCCGCCGTTCGGGCCGCGATTGCCGCCGTCGCCGACAGCCGCGATCAGGCGCCGTCAGCGACTTCCTTCTCGAGCGCGGCGTTGAGTTCGGCCCCGAGCAGCAGAGTATAGCCCGACAGGTACAGCCAGAGCAGCAAGACGACGACGGCGCCGAGCGAGCCGTAGGTCGCGCCGTAATGGCCGAAGTTCTGGGCATAGATCCCGAAGCCGACGGTGACCGCGAGGAAGCCGACGACCGCGAGCAGCGATCCCGGCGTCACCCACTGCCAATGCGGTTCGTGACGGGCCGGTGCATAGCGATAGAGCAGGGCGACCGCGGTGACGGCGATGACCGCGGTCGCCGCCCACGAGACCGGCTTGAGCAAGACGACGAGCGAAGGCGATAGCACCGACGACCCGCCGGCGGCGGCGAGCAGCGAGTTCGCCGCCATCGCGGCGACAGCGACAAGCACCGCGCCGACGGTGATCGCGGCGTTGATCAGCGTCTTGCGGACGAAGCTGCGATCCTCCTCGACCTCGTACGCCGCGTTGAGCGCGGTGACGACCGCCGCCGCGCCCTTCATCGCGCCGTACAGTGCGAGGACCAGCGCCAGCGCGAGGCCGAGGCCCTTCTTGCCGGTCGCGGTCTGGACGACGCTGGTCAGCTGATCGTCGATCAGCTTGGCCGCTTCGGCGGGGACGTGTTGGACGATCGCGCGCATCTGGCTGGCGACCTCGCCGGGATCGGTGACGAGGCCATAGGTCAGGACGACCGCCCCGAGCGCCGGGACCAGCGTCAGGAAGCCGTAGTAAGCGACGCCCGCCGCCATGATGCCGAGATCGTCATTGCCCGAACTGCGCCAGACGCGGAGCAGGGTCCGGCCCCAACCGGTGAGCGCCAGCGCGGCTTTGGCTTCGGGCATCGGACGCTCCTGTCGTTGGAGAGCGCCCAACGCTCGGACCGGGCGATGGTCGCGTGACTATTTCGCCAGCGTCGCCAGCCGCTCGCGGACCGCAACGAGGTCGGCGACGAAGCGGCCGTATTCGAGTTCGGCGGCGGCGCGGTCCTCGATCCGCAGCAGGAAGCTTGGGTGAACGGTGATCCACACCTCGCTGCCGTCGGCGAGCGTCAGCGGCCGGCCGCGCTCGCGCGAGATCGTCATCGTCTTGCCGGTCAGCGACCGCGCCGCGCTCGCGCCGAGCGCGACGGTAATCGCCGGCTTGATCGCGGCCCGCTCTTGGTCGACCCACCAGCGGCACGCGTCGATCTCCGAGATATCGGGCTTCGAGTGGATCCGCCGCTTGCCGCGCGGCTCGAACTTGAAGTGCTTGACCGCGTTGGTGACGTAGGTCCGCGCCCGATCGATGCCGGCGTCGCCGAGCGCGCGGTCGAACATCTGTCCTGCCGGACCGATGAACGGGCGGCCAGCGAGGTCCTCGCTGTCGCCGGGCTGCTCGCCGACGAACACCAGCCGCGCGTCGGCCGGCCCTTCGCCGAACACCGTCTGCGTCGCCGGGCCGAACAGCGGGCAGCGTTTGCACTGCGCCGCGTCGTCGCGCAGCGCCGCCAGCGTGTCGGCGGGGCCGCCGTCGCCCGACCGGGTCCACGCCCCCTCCCGCGCCCCGGCCTGGACCGCGGCATTGGTCATCCCCGCCGTGTCGCCTGCATCGATCATCATCCGTGTCCGCTCCTCGGCGCCCGCGATCAGGCCCGGAACGAGCGACGCCTCGGGCAGGTTCTTCCAATATTTACGCGGCATCTCGGCGGTCATCGCCTTCACCTTCAGCCGCGCCGGATTGAAGATGCTGGCGAAATACGTCCGCCACGTCTCTTCGAGCGGGTCGCCGCCGGGGGCATCGGCGCGCGTCGCGCCGGGGGTGAAGGCCAGTTCGCCGTCCCAGTGGACGCATTCGCGCGGGGTCAGGATCGACCAGCGCATGTTGGCGAAGCGCCGCGCGAAGAAGCCGGCGTTCAATCGGACGATGTGGTGCTCGGGCTCGAACCACGCGGCGAAGCGCTCGCCCTCCGGGTCAACGACCTCGCGGAAGCGGACGAAGGCGCGCATCTTGTGGACGTCGCGGCGGACGCTCTTGTCGAGGTCGTACAGGCGCCGGACGAGCGGATCGGCGGCGTCGTCGAGCAGCTTCGGCCGCGTCCGCAGCGCGGTCAGCGCCGCGTAGAGCAGGGCGAAACGGTCGGTATCGACGTGGCAGATCACCCGGCTGGCGGCGGCGAGAAAGTCCTTCGGTACGTTGAACATCGGCGCGTCGACCACCGGCAGCGCGTCGCCGCCGAGCAGGTCGGTCGCGGCGTCGCCGACCTGCCAGACGACATCCGCCGGCGCGACGCCCGCCACCGCCAGCCGCCGCGCCGCCGCGCGCCACCCGTCGAAATCGTCGGGCCGCGCGACGACCGCGGTCAGCACAGCACGGTGATCGGGTGGAAGCTCGCCGCGACCAGATCGACGCCGCGGTCGTCGGTCAGGCGAACGAGGTGGACGCCGCGGTCCCGCGCCGCCGCCACGACCGCGGCGACGCCGCCATGGACTTCGATCGAGGTCAGCTGGCGCTGGCTCATCGTCGCGGTTCCGGCGGCGACGGCGTCGAGCCACCCGGCAATCCATTCGGCATCGGTTCTCGGCATGACGGTATCGACTCCGGGCGCGGCAAAGCGTTCCCGGCGCGGTCGTTACTCGGCAGGGGACCCGCGTGGAGTATACGATGATCGGTGCCGCTTTTCATCTCGCCGCCTTCGTCGCGCTGACGATCGGCCTCGTCCTCAGCGCCGCGCTGTTCGCGGCGCTGGCGATCGTCCTCACCGGCGGCGGCGGCAGGCGGCGGCAGCGTCGCGCTGCCCGCCCGGCGCGGATCCTCGCCCGGACCCCGCACTTCGACCTCGCCATCGACCGCTAGAACAGCTCGAGCTGCGAGCGTTCGGGCTTGACCAGCGTCTTACGCAGCGCGCCGCTGTCGAGCGCGAGCGGGCGCCAGTCGGCGGCGACGACGAACGGGCGCAGCCGCTCGATCGACCGCGTCAGGCGCCCAAGGTCATCGAGGCGCAGCCGCCGCTGCCGCCGCGCGCGCAGCACCGCATTGACCGTCCGCACCCCCATGCCGGGGACGCGGAGCAGCATCTCGCGCGGCGCACGGTTGATATCGACCGGAAAGTTGTCGCGATATTTGAGCGCCCACGCGGTCTTCGGATCGATGTCGAGCGGCAGCATGCCGGCGTCGGTCGCGTCCTGCACCTCGGTCGCAGCGAAGCCGTAGAAGCGCACCAGCCAGTCGGCCTGATACAGCCGGTGCTCGCGCATCAGCGGCGGGCGGACCAGCGGCAGCACGGCGCTGGCGTCGGGGATCGGCGAGAAGGCGCTGTAATAGACCCGGCGCAGGCCGAATTTCGCGTAGAGCGTCGACGCGCTGGCGACGACGTCGCTGTCGGTCGCGGCGTCGGCGCCGACGATCATCTGCGTCGACTGGCCGGCGGGAGCGAACTTCGGCGCGCTGCGGTACTTCGACCGGGCATCGCGGTTGTCGTCGATCCCATCCTTGAGCTCGCGCATCGCCGTCCGGATGCGGCCCGCGCTCTTTTCGGGCGCAAGCTTCGACAGCCCGATCTCGGTCGGCAGCTCGACGTTGATCGACAGCCGGTCGGCGTACAGCCCCGCCTGCTCGATCAGCGCGGGATCGGCGTCGGGGATCGTCTTGAGGTGGATATAGCCGCGGAAATCATGGACCGTCCGCAACTCCTTGGCGACACGGACGAGCTGCTCCATCGTATAGTCCGAGGTGCCGATGATCCCCGACGACAGGAACAGCCCCTCGATATAGTTGCGCTTGTAGAAGCTCAGCGTCAGCCGCACGACCTCGTCGACGGTGAAGCGCGCGCGGCGGACGTTCGACGACCGCCGGTTGATGCAATAATGGCAGTCGAAGACACAGCTGTTGGTCAGCAGGATCTTGAGCAGCGAAATGCACCGCCCATCGGGGGCATAGCTGTGGCAGATCCCCGACCCCTCGGTCGAGCCGACGCCCTTACCGCCCGCGCTGCTCCGCTTGACCGTCCCCGACGACGCGCAACTGGCGTCGTACTTCGCCGCGTCGGCGAGGATCGCCAACTTGGCACGGGTATCGAGGTGCGACATTCGTTCATTCTATGTTCTTTGGGCGGTGGCCGCAAGCGGCCGGGTGTCGCATCGTCGCCGATCAGGCCCCCTGCAGCCGGGCGAGCATGAAGCCGATGAAATCGGTCAGGAAATGCGCGAGCATGTTCGACCCGAGGTCGCGGCGAAGGACGTATAGCACCGTCAGGATCGCCGCCCCGAACGCGACGACGATAAGCTGGGCATAGCCCCAGCCGGCGATGTGCACCGCGATGAACGCCGCCGCCGACAGCAGCCCCGCGAGCCATTTGCTTCCCGTCAGCAGCCGCAGCCGCTCGATCGCATAGCCGCGGAACACGATCTCCTCGACGACGCCGGCGCGGAGCATCGTCGCGGTCTGCAGCCACAGCGGGACGTGGGTCAGACTCGCGACCGCCGCCATGTTCATCTTCAGCCCGAACATCGGGAAGATGACGGCGTAGCTGAGCATGACGCTCGCCATCATCGCCACCGCCGCGCCGATCCCCCACGCGACGGTCCGCCAGGTTGCGCGGCGCAGGCCGATCGATGCCAGCGGCTGGCGCTCGACAGCGACGACCCATGCGATCACCAGCGCGCCGATCCCCCACCAGATCGCCTCGCGCGCGATCCGGGCGGTGAGGTCGTCGCCCGGCGCCAGCCAACGCCCGAGCGGCAGCGCGGCAAGCCCGAGCACGACGACGACCCCGATCGCGGCGAGGAGACGCTGCCGGGCAGGTGCCGTCATGCGAGCAGCAGCGCCAGCGGCAGCAGCGTGCCGAGCGCAAGCATGACGAGCGACACAATCCGCATCGACCGGATCGACAGCGCGATCGCGACGCCGAGCAGCGACGACGCGATCAGCGCGAGCGACATGATGCCGACGAAGACCTTGAGCGCGAACGGGTCGTGGCGCGGCGCGGCCGGTTCGGCGCGCGGCGGACGCGGGCGCTCGCCCTCGGGCCGGGCCACGCGCGGACGGGGGGTCGTCTGGTTCTTGTGGACGCTCGCGATCCACCCCATCCACGCCGGCGCGCCCGGCGCTTCGTTGAGGCGGAAGGTCTGGATCGCGCCGCTGAGCGCGAAGAAGACGATCAGCGGCGCGAAGAACACGCCGAGATAATGGTGGACCTGGCGCAGGCGGCGGTTGGTCGCGGGTTTCATGCGAACAGCCAGTGCCCGAGCAGCCGGTCGAAGGGAAAGGTAAAGAAGCCGGCGATCAGCAGCGCGCCGAAGACGAGGCCGCGGACCCCGCGCCGGTGTGCGATGACATTATGGCTCCGCGCGCCAGACGATCAGCGGCACCTGCAGCAGGACCCACGCCGAGAGGATGTGGATGGCACTGAAATCGCCGTGATTGCTGTCGCGGATCAGCAGGCTGAACAGCGCGGTCAGGACCATTGCGCTCGCCCAGATCCAGCCGAGGACGCGATGCGACCGGCTGCCCTTGCGGCGGATCAGCATCACCGGGGTCAGCGCCAGCGCGGTCGCCATCGTCGCGAGATGCGCCCAGACGTGCCACGAGATACGCGGCCAGTCGGCGTGGCCGCGCGCGACCGCGACGGCGGCGACGGCGAGCATGATGCCCGCGGCGATGCCAAGCCCGCGGTCGGTCACGACTCGGTCGAAGACGTTGGCGTGCGGCGACGCGGTCGTGGCCATGACGATCCCCCAGCTGGTCACCCGATGCTAAGCGAGCCGCGCGGGCGGCGCCAGCGGTGACGCGCGTATCGATCATCCCTGCGCAGGCCCGGCACATCGCTCAGGGGAACATGAACGGCGGCTAACGACACCGTTCAGGTTCGCGGAAGCGGCGCGGGCGCATACCCCTCCTACCGGCCAGCGACTCGGCCGACAGGAGAAAGACAATGCTTCGCACTCTGGTGACGACCGCGGTTCTGGCGACCGCGCTGACGACCGCGATGGTCCCGGCGGCGGCATCGGCCGACGATCGCGGCTATGGCTGGCACGACGACCGCGGCGGGTACCGCGGCGACCACGACCGTGGCGATTATCGCCGCGACGAACGCCGTGACGAACGCCGCGACGAGTGGCGCTATCGCCGCCATTACCAGGGCTATTACGCCGCCCCGGCCTATGGCTATGCCCGGCCCTACGCTTATGCCCCGGCCTATCAGCAGCCCTACGGCGGCGGCTATTATCAGGAGTCGTACCCGGTCCGACAGGGCTACGAGCAGGGCTATCGCTGCCGCTCGGACGGCACGACCGGCGCGGTGATCGGCGCGATCGCCGGCGGCCTGATCGGCAACAGCGTCGCCGGGCGGCACGATCGCGGCCTCGGCACCGTCCTCGGCGTCGGCGGCGGCGCGATCGCCGGCAGCGCGATCGAGCGTAGCGGCAACCGCTGCTAGGCGATCGACGGGCAGCACGCCCCTCCCGGCGAACCCCGCCGGGAGGGGCATTCGGTCGTCGGGATAAAACTGCACGATTTCGTACCAATAAACTTCGAATCGGTGTATGGATCGCTCTGGCAGAGCCGGACCAAGGGCACGGTTTATTGCCAACCATCGTGCCGTTTCTGCCGGGTACGGCTTTCGCTCCGCGAGCCTCCGGTCCCTGAAAGGGCCGTCATGGCTCCTGTCGCGCCGCCAACGCCCGATGTCGCGCTGCGCCTCGCGCTCGCCGTCGTCAAGGCCTCGACCGTGCCGCTGCTGCTGCTCGACGGCAAGCTCGAC
>CAXTPH010000100.1:0-8933 GCA_964245955.1 uncultured Sphingomonadaceae bacterium
GACGCGCGCCGCAGCGATGGCATGGGTCGCGTCACCGAAAATGAAAACGCGCTTGGCGGTGAGGTACGTCGAGTCGACCGAGCGTGAATACCACGGCAGTCGCGAGGGGTTCGCGGCGATGAACGCTTCGGCGTCGATCCCGGCGGCCTTGGCGACTTCGCGGACGAAGTCGATCGTCGCGCCATAACCGATCGGTACGGTGCGGACGGTCGGCTGCTTGAACGTCTTCTCGAGCCAGCGCGCGGCGGTGTCGCCGGTCTCGGGATAGAGCAGGATATTGAAATCGGCGGCGCCGAGCCGCTTGAGGTCGGCAGGCGAGGCGCCCATCGGCGCGGTGACGTTGACGTCGATGCCCATGCCGGCGAGCAGCTTGGTGATCTCGGCGATGTCGTCGCGGTGGCGGAAGCCGAGCGCGGTCGGGCCGAGCAGGTTGGCCATTGGGCGGCGGCCGGTCATCGGCGTGCGCTCGACTGACGTGTCGGCGAGAGTGCGGACGAGCGCATAGAACGTCTCCGCCGCGCCCCAGTTTTCCTTGCGCTGGTACGACGGTAGTTCGAGGTTGATCACCGGGATCGGCAGGCCGAGCGCCTTCGCCAGCCCCGATGGGTCGTCCTGGATCAGCTCGGCGGTGCACGACGCGCCGACGAGCAGCGCCTGCGGCTGGAAGCGGTCGTACGCATCCTTGATCGCGCTCTGCAGTAGCTCGGCAGTGTCCTTGCCGAGGTCGCGCGCCTGGAAGGTCGTGTAGGTCACCGGCGGGCGGGCGTCGCGACGCTCGATCATCGTGAACAGCAGATCGGCGTAGGTGTCGCCCTGCGGTGCGTGGAGGACGTAGTGTACACCGGTCATGCCGGTGGCGACGCGCATTGCCCCGACGTGCGGCGGTCCTTCGTAGGTCCAGACGGTGAGTTGCATGCTACACCGCCAGCCGGTCGCGGCGGTTGAGCGGACGCGCGAAGAGTTCGGCGAGGTCGCCCGCCTGGTCGAAGCCGTGGACCGGCGAGAAGACGAGCTCGATCGACCATTTGGTCGTTATGCCCATCTTTTCGAGCGGATTAGCGAGGCCGAGGCCGCAGACCGCGATGTCGGGTGCGGCGTCGCGGCAGCGGTCGAGCTGACGGTCGACGTCCTGCCCCTCGCTGAGCTGGGTGCCGGCGGGCAGCGCGGCGAGTTCATGCGCGAGGTGGGCGCGGTGGAGGTAGGGGGTGCCGACCTCGACGGGGATCATGCCAAGTTCGTTGGCGAGGAAGCGCGCGAGCGGGACCTCGAGCTGCGAGTCGGGGAAGAAGAAGATGCGGCGGCCGCCGAGCTGGGCGCGGTGGCGCTCGATCGCGCGCTTGGCGCGCTCACGTCCGGGCGCGACGACGCGGTCGAAGGTCGTGTCGTCGATGCCGAAGGCGGTCGCGGCGGCGCGTAGCCACGCGGCCGTGCCTTCGGCGCCGAACGGGAAAAGCGCCGGCAGATGCGTCGCGCCACGCTCTTCGAGGGCGCGGGCGGTGTCGCCGAGGAACGGCTGGGCGAGAAGGAACAAGGTGTTCGGCCCGATTGGGGCGAGGTCGGCGGCGCGGCGCGGGGGCAGCGTGAAGACCACGGGCAAGCCGAGCTCGGCGAACAGGCGGCGGAACTGGTCCTCGACGACATCGGGCAACGACCCGACGATCATCAGCGAAGGTGCCGCGCCGGGCGCGGTGTCGGGCATCGTCGGCACGAGTGCGGCGAGGCAGGCGTCCTCGCCCTGGGTAAAAGTCGTCTCGATGCCGCTGCCCGAATAGTTGAGGATGCGGACGTCGGGAGCGTGCTTGGCCTCAAGGCGGCTGGCGGCGCGCGACAGGTCGAGCTTGATCACTTCGGACGGGCATGAGCCGACGAGGAAAAGCAGCTTGATTTCGGGGCGGCGGGCGAGCAGGCGGTCGACGACCCGGTCGAGTTCCTCGTTGGCGTCGGCAAGCCCGGCGAGGTCGCGCTCCTCGATGATCGCGGTCGCGAAACGCGGCTCGGCGAAGACCATCACCCCTGCGGCCGATTGCAGCAGATGCGCACAGGTGCGGCTACCGACGACGAGGAAGAAGGCGTCCTGGATCTTGCGGTGGAGCCAGATGATGCCGGTCAGGCCGCAGAATACCTCGCGCTGGCCGCGCTCGCGCAAAATCGGCGGCGCGGGACGATCGAGGACGGCGATGCTCAAGCCGTCACCATCGCGGCGTCGGCAGCAGCGGCCCCGAGACGCGCAGCGCGGAGCTTGAGGATGAACTGGCCGGCGTTGATGACGTACGTCGCGTAGGCGGCGAGCGCGAGGATGAGTCGCTCGTGGTCGGTACCGATGTCGAACAGCAGCGCCGCGACATAGGCAGTGTGCAGCGCGATCACGACCATGCTGAACATGTCTTCCCAGTAGAATGCCGGGGCGAACAGGTAGCGCCCGAACACGACCTTCTCCCAGATGGCGCCGGTGACCATGATCGTATAGAGCGCAGCGGTCTTGACGATGACCGAAGCGGTCGCGAGCGCCAGCCCTTCGCCGGTGTTCAGGTAGCGGATCACGAGCCCGAGGCTGACCGCGAAAATCAGGAACTGCACTGGCGCGAGGATGCCCTGGACGAGCGTCCAAACCGTGGCGTCGCGGCGCTCGCGCTCGGCGGGCGTGTACAGCATGGTACCTGCGCCCTTGAGCTCGTTCCGCTGGCCGTCAATCGACTGCATTCGTGTCGCCTAACCCATCACTGCGATACCGAAAGTTACGTCGCGGACGGGATGACTGTCAACCGGGCTTTACGTCCAAAAACTTTGACACTACGGTGTTGGCAGTTGCTCTGATGAAGCGTTGCCAAATGCCGATGCATTCAATAGCCTCGATGAAACTGGGACATGACGGCCGCAAAGGCCGCTCCTTCATCGCGGCTACAGGGGACGGGTGGAATGGCGTCGACTCACCAAGAAAAGCCACATCACAGCCCCGAGTCGCGGCGGTCGCCGGAGGCTTCACCGCTGAGGATGGCGCGGCTGATCGAGGGGGAGATCATTCCGCGCCTGCTGGTTGCGCACCGCGGCGAGCGCGACGCTCCAGCCCTTCCGGTGGCAGCCTTCACCGCGAGCGAACCATTGGCGTTGGCGCACATGACGCTGCGGCTCGAGGTGTACAGCCTGCTGGCGCATGTCGAGGCGTATCTCAATCGGGGTGTCGCGATCGAAGCGATCTATCTCGACCTGCTCGCGCCGACGGCGCGGGTGCTCGGCGACTTCTGGGACAACGACATCTGCGACTTCGTCGATGTGACGATGGGGTTGTGGCGTTTGCAGCAGGTGGTGCACGAACTCGGCAGCCGGGCGCCGTGTCCAAGCGCGCGGACGCGCGCCGATCGGCGGGTGCTGTTCACGGTTCCGCCGGGCGACCAGCACAGCTTCGGGCTGGTGATGATCGAGGATTTCTTCCGGCGGGCCGGGTGGCGGACATGGAGCGCGCCCGATGCGGGTCTCGTCGAATTGTGCGCGATTGCGGGACGGCAGTGGTTCGAGCTGATCGGCCTTACGGTAAGCAATGCGGACAATCTGGCGCAGTTGCCGATGATGTTCCGGGAGCTTCGCCGGGCATCGCAGAACCCCGCGGTCGGCATCATGGTCGGCGGAAAGATCTTCAGCGATCATCCCGAACTCGCCGTCGAGGCGGGGGCGGACGCGACGGCGGTCGACGGCGCGGCGGCGTTGCTGGCCGCGGAGCGGCTCGTTGACCGGCTCGCTCATCGCGACGCTCACGCCGGCTGACGCTGGGGTCGATTTTGCGACGCCGTCGACGTCGCTCGGCGCATTCGATGCCGATCTTGCCGCCCGGCTGACGCGCGTCTCGGCCGATATCGTTCTGGTCATCGATGCGGCGGGAGTGATTGCCGACTATGCGATCAACGATCCGGCGCTGGCGCAGAGCACGCTGCCGCCGTTGCTCGGCCGCCGCTGGATCGACACCGTCGGAACCGATAGCCATGTAAAAGTCGCCGACATGCTGGGCAGTACGCCGCCGCACGGCGTCGGCCGCTGGCGCATCGTCAACCAGCTGTCGACCGGCGGCGACGCCATAGCGCTGCGCTTCATGACCGTCGGCGCGGGTGACGACGGTCGGATCATCGCGATCGGGCGTGACCTGCGCTCGACCGCGGCGATGCAGCAGCGGCTGCTCCAGGCGCAGCAGTCGATGGAGCGCGACTATATGCGGCTGCGCGCTGCCGAGTCGCGCTACCGCCTGCTCTTCGACCTATCGAGCGAGGCGGTGCTGATCGTCGATTCGGCGACCAATCGCTTCGTCGAGGTCAATCCGGCGGCGAAGCGGCTCGTCGCGAACGACGCGGCAACCATCACCGGCGCGGCGTTCACAGCAATCTTCGAGCCCGGCAGCCGCGACCGCGCCGGGGCGTTGCTCGCCGCGGCGATGACGTCGCCGACGGTCGAGCCAGTCGACGTGCGGCTCATCGCCAGCGGTCGCGACTGCCGGCTCGGGGCTTCGGTCTACCGGCAGGAACAGGCGACTTACATCCTCGTCCGGCTGACCCCTGCGGGGCTGGCGGTTGAGAATGTGCCCGACGGCCGGCAGATGCTGATCGACGTACTCGACCGGCTCCCCGACGCTTTCGTCGTGACCGACGACGAGCTCTACATCCTTGCCGAGAATGGCGCGTTCCTCGAACTGGCACAGCTTGCCCGGCGCGAGCACGCGCGCGGCCAGTCACTGGCCCGTTTCCTTGGCCGGCCGGGGATCGATATCGACCTGATCGTCGCACATCTTCGCGAGAATGGGTCGATTCGCAGCTTCGCGACGGTATTCCGCGGCCAGCTCGAGGCGACCGACGAAGTCGAGGTATCGGCGGTCGCGGTCATCGATGGCGAGCAGCCGTGTTTCGGTTTCACCATCAGGACGGTCGGCCGGCGGCTGCGCGACGATCCGGCCACCGGACGCGACATGCCGCGTTCGGTCGAGCAGCTGACCGAGCTCGTCGGCCGCGTCTCGCTCAAGGAAATCGTCCGCGAATCGACCGACCTGATCGAGCGCCTCTGCATCGAAGCCGCGCTCGCCTATACCGGCGACAATCGCGCCTCGGCCGCGGAGGTGCTCGGGCTGAGCCGCCAGAGCCTGTATTCGAAGCTGCACCGCCACGGGCTCGGCAATCTCAGCGGAGAAGACGAGTGACCGGTACCACCGTCATGGCGGCGACGGCGCCGGCGCCGCGCGCGGTCCTCGAGCTCGCCAAGCCGGTGACATGGTTTCCGCCGATGTGGGCGTTCATGTGCGGCGTCGTGTCGTCAGGGGTCGCGCTCGGCAGCCGCTGGCCGTTCCTCGTCGCCGGCCTGCTGCTGACCGGGCCGCTGGTGTGCGGCACGAGCCAGGCGGTGAACGATTGGTTCGACCGCCATGTCGATGCGATCAACGAACCCGGGCGGCCGATTCCGTCGGGGCGTATCCCTGGAAGCTGGGGGTTGTGGCTCGCGCTTGGCGGGTCGGTCGTCTCGCTGATCGTCGCGGCGCTGACCGGACCGTGGGTGCTGGTCGCGACGGTCGTCGCGCTGGCGTCGGGCTGGGCGTATAGCGCGCCGCCGTTCCGGCTCAAGACGAGCGGCATCTGGGGGCCGGCGGTCTGCGCGCTGAGCTATGAGGGGCTGACGTGGTTCACCGGCGCGAGCGTGATGGCGGGCGGCCTGCCTGACCCGCGCATCCTGTGGCTGCTCGGTCTCTACAGCCTCGGCGCGCACGGCATCATGACCTTGAACGACTTCAAGGCGGTCGAAGGCGACCGCGTCATGGGAATCCGGTCGCTGCCGGTCGTGCTCGGGACCACCCGCGCGGCGCAGGTCGCGTGCGTCGTCATGGCGGTGCCGCAATTCGTCGTCGTCGGCCTGCTCTATCATTGGCAGCTCTATTGGCATGCCGCCGGGGTCGCGGTGCTGGTGGCGGGGCAGCTCGGGCTGATGGTCCGGCTGCTCGGTGATCCGCTCGTGCGGACGCCGTGGTACAACGCTACCGGTACGTCGCTTTATGTCTTCGGCATGCTCGGCTCGGCGTTCGGGGTCGGCGAGATGATCCGGGCAGGGCTATGATCGGGCTCGGCTGGCCTTCGATCGTCCGCCTCGGGCTCGTCCAGAGCGCGATCGGCGCCATCGTCGTCCTGATGACCTCGACGCTCAACCGCATCATGGTCGTCGAATACGGCCTCGCGGCGACCGTCCCGGCGGGCTTCGTCGCGTGGCATTACGCGGTGCAACTGTCGCGCGCCCGCTGGGGTCATGGCTCGGACGGCGGCGCGCGGCGGACCCCGTGGATCGTCGCCGGCATGGCGGTGCTTGGGGCCGGCGCGCTGTTGGCGACCGTCGCGACGACGCGGCTCGCCGGATCACCGGCGATGGGCATTCCGCTTGCGGTTGTCGGCTTCGCGCTGATCGGCATCGGCGTCGGCGCGGCTGGAACGTCGCTGCTCGCGTTGCTCGCAAGCCGGGTCGCGCCGGCGCGGCGGGCACCGGCGGCGGCGATCACCTGGATCATGATGATCGTCGGCTTCGTCGTCACCACCGGGATCGCCGGCAAATTGCTCGATCCTTTTTCGCCCGACCGCCTGCTGGCGGTCGTCGCTGGCGTCGTCGGGATCGCCTTCGTCGTGGCGCTGATCGGCATCGCCGGGATCGAACGCCGCGACGCGCAGCCGACTGCATCCCGCCCGGCGACGTCGTTCGCGGTCGCGCTCGGCGAGATCTGGGAGGACCGCCAGGCGCGGCGCTTCACGATCTTCGTCGCGGTGTCGATGCTCGCCTACAGCGCGCAGGAATTGATTCTCGAGCCGTTCGCCGGGCTGTTGTTCGGCTTTACCCCCGGCCAATCTACGAGCCTTGCGGCGCTCCAGCACGGCGGAGGGTTGCTCGGCATGGTCGTCGCCGGGGTTGCGGGCAACGCCTTCACCGGGCGCACCGGGTGGATGCGTAACTGGACGATCGCCGGATGCATCGGCTCGGCGGCGGCGCTCGGCGCTCTCGCGCTGGCGGCGACGGTCGGCCCTGCGTGGCCACTGCGGCCGACGGTCTTCGTCCTCGGCCTCGCCAACGGCGTCTTCGCGGTCGCCGCGATCGGCTCGATGATGGGCCTGGCGGGCGGCGGCGGTCCCGGCCGCGAAGGTGTCCGCATGGGCGTCTGGGGTGCGGCGCAGGCGCTCGCCTTCGGGATCGGCGGTTCGTCGGCGCGGCAGGAATCGATGTCGGCCGTCGCGTGCTCGGCTCGACCCCCGATGCCTTCGTCGCGGTGTTCGGCGTCGAAGCCCTGGTTTTTGTGATCGCCGCCGGGCTCGCCGCGCGGATCGATGTCGCCGCGTCCGCGCGGTCACCGCGTCTCAACCCCTCGTTTGCTGAAGGATAGATCATGACCGATTCCGATATCGTCGATGTCGTCGTTGTCGGCGGCGGCCCGTCGGGGGCGACCGCCGCGGCCGATCTCGCCCGCGCCGGGCGTTCGGTCGTGCTCCTCGACCGCGCCGGACGGATCAAGCCATGCGGCGGGGCGATCCCGCCGCGGCTGATGAAGGACTTTTCGGTGCCCGAATCAGTCCTCGTCGGCCACGCCAAGGCGGCCCGGATGATCGCGCCGTCGGATCGCGCGGTCGACATGCCGATCGAAGGCGGCTTCGTCGGCATGGTCGATCGCGGCGAATTCGACGAGTGGCTGCGCGAGCGCGCCGCCGCCGCCGGGGCGAGCCGCAAGACGGGAACCTACGAGACGATCGAAACCGACCCCGACGGGACAACGGTCGTCGTCTTTCGACCGAAGGGCGCGGGCAAGCACGAGGCGTTGCAGCGGTTGCGGACGCGCGCGGTGATCGGTGCCGACGGTGCACGGTCGGGGGTCGCCCGGACCGCGCTCAAGGGGGCCGAGCGCATCCCGTGCGTCTTCGCCTACCATGAGACCATCGCGACGCCGCCGGGAAGCGGGTTCGACCGCGAGCGTTGCGACATCTATTACCAGGGAAAGCTGTCGCCCGACTTTTATGCGTGGATCTTCCCGCACGGCGACACCACGAGCGTCGGCGTCGGCAGCGCCAACAAGGGTTTCTCGCTGAAGGACGCGGTCGCGACACTGCGCGCCGACACCGGGCTCGACGCCTGCACGACGATCCGGCGGGAAGGTGCGCCGATCCCGCTCAAGCCGCTGAAGAAGTGGGACAACGGCCGCAACATCGTCGTTGCCGGCGACGCCGCTGGGGTGGTCGCCCCGGCGTCGGGCGAGGGGATCTATTACGCCATGACCGCCGGACGCTATGCCGCCGAGTCGATCGATCTGTATCTTGAGACCGGCAACCCGAAGGCGCTCGCGGGCGCGCGCAAGAAGTTCATGAAGGCACATGGTCGCGTCTTCTGGATCCTCGGGATCATGCAGTATTTCTGGTATTCGAGCGACAAGCGCCGCGAGCGCTTCGTCAAGATTTGCGATGATAAGGACGTGCAGCGGCTGACGTGGCAGGCGTACATGAACAAGGAGCTCGTTCGCGCTGATCCGCTGGCGCACGCGCGGATCTTCTTCAAGGACCTCGGTCACCTGTTCGGGATCGGCACGACGACGGCATGAACCGGGCCGAAAAGCCGGCATGATGGTCCCCGCGCGACGCTTGCTGCTCAAGCCGGTCGCGGTTGGCGTCGGGGCGGCGTTCGCCGTCGCGGCGGTCGGGTCGACGATCACCGACCTCGGCCCCTGGTATCGCGGCCTCCGGCAGCCGGCCTGGGCGCCACCCGACTGGGCGTTTCCGGTGGGGTGGACGACCGTCTACGTCTTCACCGTGGCGGCCGGGGTAACTGCGTGGCGACACGCCTTCGGCGAGCGCGAACGGCACCAGATCATCGGGCTATTCGCGTTCAATGCCTTCCTTAACATCCTGTGGAGTCTGATTTTCTTTCGACTTCACCGGCCCGACTGGGCG
>CAXTPH010000101.1:0-8868 GCA_964245955.1 uncultured Sphingomonadaceae bacterium
AAACTCAAGGCAGCCTTTTGGCACGCGATGGAGATCAGCGGCGAGGCGCAAATCCAGCAGTCGCAGGCAAACCTAGCGATGGCGCAGGTCGTCGATAGTGCGATCGAACGCCATATCTGGCTACCTGTTCACCAATTTCTGATCCGCCATAAATTACTGGCGGACGGCATCGGGGTCGCACTCGACGTTGTGGGGGTCGTGGGGGGTGCGATCTTCGTCGTTGCCGCGCTTCTCGAACTTGCCGGCGGAGCCGTCATCGTCAGCACTGCGGGCCTCATCACAGGCGGCGCTGCCTTCACTGGGTCGCTGGTCCTTGCCGGTATCGATGGGACTGTCTTTGGCTTCGAGGTGTCCGGCGCTGAGGCGCGGGCTGAGAATTTCGAGAGCAACTCGACGGTGCAATGGCTGCGTATCGGTGCGACGGTCATGTTGCTGCCGGACGTGGCGGTCGGCGGTGCCCGCGCACTGAGCGAGGTCGGCAAGCTCGGGAGTGAGTCACGCGAAGCGACGGCTGCCTCTGCCGAGGCTGCGCGCAACGCCGAAGCAGCTCGAGCACGCGTAGCCAAGATCGCGCATCCTGAGCGGCACGCGGGGCCGGTCCAGCGACGGACCCGAAAAGTGGCGGCGTTCGAGCGCGCGGTCGAAGCGCAGGCGCGGGCGGCGGCGGAGGCGCACGCGCGCATCCGCCTCACTGTTGCCAAGGATCTTGCCGTCGTTCCCGGAGCGAGCCTCGGGAGCACCGGCTTGCTCATGGGGGCACCACCCGCGCTGGCACTTTCAGCTGAACAGCGCGAGCGCGACGAAGAATACCGGAAGTCGCTTGCCCCCAAAGGCGGATTGCCCAAAGACGTGCGCTTCGAAATGCGCGTCAGCGGTCACGCGCGGATCGCGCCTGAATGACGGGAGAGGCATTGGCTGCGCGGGGCCGGCGGCAGCGCCCGCCCGGCTTCGCCCCACGCGGCACTTCGCTCGGCGTCGTGGGCTGGCTTGGCCTGACTGCCGGTGTGCCGATGGCGGCCGTCTTGACGGCGCAACCCCTGCTGCCTGACGGGGTGACAGTTCTGATCGCGGCGATACCGTGGATCGTCGGATCGACATTCCTGCTGATGATCGCACTCGTCGCCGGCTTCCGAGCGCGGCGGTTTTGGACCATCTGCCTGTTCTTTTATGTCGGGATGACCCTGCTCGCAGCATACGCGGCCATCCTAGCGTTCGCTTTGGCGGTCGTCGTGCGGCTCGTCCCCTTCCAAGACCCCGGGGCCTACCCGGCCTCCGTCTGGGGATTGATCTTCGCATTATTGCAAATGCCTTTTGCTTGGTGGCTTAGGCGAGCGCTGCGGTTGCGCTACTGGGAGCCCGGCAGTCGGCCGGACCAGTGGGAGCTTGGCGACGAGACGCCGCCCGCTTGGGCGATGTCGCCGACGAGGACGAACAAGCGGAAAAGCCACTAGACCCCGGCATTGACGGACTGGACCCACATTCGGTCACTCGCGTCGCGGTTGTCGCGTCCCGAAATCAGACGCCTATTCATTTTCTTCTATGATTGGTTTCCGTCATCGAGCCTTCACATCTGCTCGGGAGGTGGGTGCAAGCGTGCTCTGCAATTACGCGTTTTAAGTCTGCGGCAGACGAGCCGAAAGTATTGTATCAGGTGCAACTGAGGTGGTGGTTGAGGTCTGGCTTCAGCTCCGGACGTCAGGGGTAAGCAAACTTGCAGCGACGATACCGATGGTTCGCAACCGCTGCCTCGTGCCTCGCGTGGGCCGAGGCCGCCTTGGCGATCGCCGTCCCCGCGCGCGACGGGATTTGGGCTCAAACCTACGTCGATCGCGCAGCCGACCCGGCAGTGCGGTTCGGGCAGCTGCCGAATGGTCTCCGCTATGCCGTGCTTCACAATGCCACGCCGGCGAAGCAGGTGTCGGTCCGCCTTTTGATCAGCTCCGGATCAATCGCCGAGGACGATGCCGAGCAAGGCCTCGTGCATTTCATCGAGCATCTTGCCTTTCGCGGCAGTACGCACGTCGCCGACGGCGAGTTGATGCGTACCCTGCAACGCCACGGTTTGTCCCCCGGAGCGGATACCAATGCGTTTACGACCCAGGAGTCGACTGACTTCCGCTTCGATCTTCCACAAGGCGACCCCGAGGCGGTTGCATTGAGTCTCGGCCTGCTTCGAGAGACCGCGTCGGAACTGACATTTTCGCCCGCGGCCGTCGATGCCGAGCGCGGCGTCGTTCTTGCCGAGGAACGGCAGCGCGACAATCCCGATCTCCACGTGGTGCAGGACCGACTAGGCTTTGTTCTGGGTGACCGCCGAGCCTCTCACCGCCTGCCGATCGGCCAGACCAAGGTGATTGCTTCGGCGATCCCGCAACAGCTCCGCGGTTTGTATCGGGCCATCTACCGTCCGGCCAACGCGACGGTCGTCGTCGGCGGCGATGTCGATGTGGCCGCGGTCGAAGCCCTAATTAAGGACAAGTTCAGCGACTGGACGCCCTCTGGGATCGCGCGAAAGCCTGACAGGGGTATACCCGCGGAGCGCGACGTCGAAGCCCATCTGTTCGTCGAGGCGGGTGCGACGCACTCGGTCCAGCTTGCGTGGACGCGCCCATACGAGGATGAGGCCGATACGCTGGCCCACCGCCGAAAGACGCTTGTCGATTTCTTCGCCACGCAGATTTTCAACGAACGCCTCCGCCAACTGGCGCTCGCACCATCGCCGCCGTTCTTTCTCGCGCAGATGGATCGCGCCAACCTCCTCAGGTCGGCGAATGTCACAACGCTCAGCTTTAGCGGGCCAATCAGCATGTGGCCGACCGGGCTAAACGCTGTGATCGGGCAGCAGCGCCGCCTGATGCGCGATGGTGCTACATCGGCCGAACTCGAGCATGTCGAAGCGCAGCTTACGACGGCGCTGACGACCGGTCTTGCCGGTGCCGCGACCCGGTCGACCCCGCGCTCGCCAACGGCTTGATGAGCGCCGCGCTGCTTGGACGGGTGTTCACAAGCCCCGCCCAGGATCTCGCCGAATACCGAGGTCTCATGGCGACGATCACGCTCGACGACGTCAGTCGAGCGTTCGCCCGCAGCGTCGAGGGTTCCGGCCCGCTGCTCTTCCTGGCGAGTCCCGTCACCCTTGACAATGGTGAGCAACGGCTCCGCGCTGGCTTTGCCGCCGCGATGCAAGCGCCGATCGCCGACGGCGGCACGGCCACGAATACAAGCTGGCCGTATGACCACGGGGGCCGGGCCGGTCGTGTGATCTCGCGCCGGACCGATAAGGAATTGGGCGTGACTTCGGTACGGTTTGCAAACGGTGTCGACCTTCTCGTCAAGCCAACCGTCTTTGCCGAGGATCAGATCCTGATCGACGTCCGCTTCGGACACGGTCGTCTCGGCTTGCCCCTCGATCAGGCGCACGCCTTCTGGACGGTAACCAGCGGGATACCGCTGTTTGTCGCCGGCGCGACGGCGAAGCTTGCCGCGACCGACCTCCAGCGCTTACTCGGCGACCGAGTCGTCGGTGCAACGCTGGTCGTCAACGATGCGGCGTTCGATCTTCAGGGCCGCACGCGACCGCAGGATTTCATTCGGCAGCTCCAACTCTTGTCGGCGTACATTGACGATCCAGGCTTTCGACCCGAGGCGTTCGAACGGCTCAAGACGGCGATGGCGGCATCGTTGGGCCAAATCGATGGCAACCCCGGCTCGGTGCTGTATCGTGGCATGTTGCGACGATTACACGGCGATGACGCGCGATGGGCAACCTTGCCCGACGATGCGGACATTCAGGCGACGAGCAATACCGACCTGCAGGCATTATTCAGGCCGGCGTTGTCGTCAGGCCCACTCGGCATCGTCGTGACGGGCAAGGTCGATGTCGATGAAGCCATCGCCGCGGTCGCCGCGACTTTCGGGGCGCTACCGCCCCGACCACGAGAGAGCCAACAAGCAAGCCCGGCTGTCCGCTTTCCGCCGCCGCCACCGTCACCCGTCATGCTCGTACATAGTGGCCGGCCCGACAAGGCGATTGCTTTTGCGGCGTGGCCGACGCGCGATTTCTATACCAGCCCGACTGATGCGCGGGCACTGATCGTCGCCATGGACGTGTTACGGACGCGTTTGATCGACGACATCCGCGAGATCGAGGGATTGACCTATTCGCCGAGCATCGAGGTGGCATTGTCTGAAGACCTGCGCGGGTACGGCTTCGTCGATGCAGCGATCGAAATCGCGCCGGAGAAGATAGAGGCCTACTTTGCGCGGCTCGATGCGATCGTCGCCGATCTCGCAACACATACTGTCAGCTCCGACGAACTCGACCGCGCGAAACGCCCGAACATCGAGCAGCGGCGCCACAGTCTTCAGCTCAACGAATATTGGCTCGGCGCACTGGCGAAGGCGCTCCGCGACCCGCGTGAGTTTGCCACGATCAAGGAGCGCGTGGCGGCGATCGAAACTGTGAGCGCAGATGACGTGCGCCGGGTCGCGGCAGTTTACCTTCAAGGCCAGCGAGAATACCGCCTCATCGTCCGACCGAGGGCCGTTCCGCCGTTAAGCACACGGAAAAGCGGGTTTGGAAAAGCGGCGGTATGCTCTGCGGACAACATCCTCACGTGTCAGCCGCCGCCTCTCCGAACAATACCGAAGCCCGTTCGGTGATTTAAGCGGCCTCTATCGACCTTCGCATCATCAGACGGGAAGCCCCGAACCTGGCCATTCAAAGCAGCGTCTCGCGTACTCAAAAGCGGCCATTCGTTAGGACAAGAAGTCAGCAGCTCCGCGTTGCGGCCCCCGCCGCAGAACTAGGGTGTAGCATTCGTTGTTTCCGGCACACCCGGCTTCGGCGTCGACGTCCGAACGAACGTCACGGTGGCGTGGGCGCGCGAATAGCCGCCGGATGCCTGCGGATCAATGACTAAGCGGTACGTCCCGGCAGCACCGCGTTCAAGCCGCGCGCCGGCGGCGCTCGCGGGCGTCCACGACGTGTAAAGATCGAAAGCCGCCGGCCCCGCGCGGTTGATCCACGCGTCGAGCGTCAGAGCGTCGTTGGTCACGACCGCTCCGACGATTCTCGGGTTGCGGCTGGCGTCGCCGATTGCGGGCGGCGGCGCGACTGCGGCGACCTCGACCCCGCCGGCATAGTCGATCCGCGCGATCGTCGTCCCGTGGCGCGCATTTAGGCGGACCGCCGCGTGCTGGTCGTGATCGTGCCGCTCGACCGCGATGGCGACTGGGCGACCGTCGACCGTCGCGCTGCCGAGCGTCGCGCCCGGCGCAATCATCGGGGCGAAATCGATGGTGACCGCCTCGCCGCGATTGTTGACGGTCAGCGCGACGCCGCGCGCGTCGCGGGTGATCGCGACGTCGAGCTTCGACGTCCCCGCGCGCAAATTGCGCAGCGACACCGCGGGCCACGACGGCGGCAAGTGTGGCGCGAGGCGGAGCGTGCGACCGAAATTCTCGAGCCCGAGAAGGCCGCTGACGGTACTGCTGATGAACCCCGCCGACGACCACGTCTGCTCGGGCACCGATTCAAACTCGGGGTGGAACAGGTCGCCCGCGAGAACCTCGTGGAGATGCCCCGCGCTATCGAGCGTGTTCCACGCAACAATCCCGGTCCACATGCCCCATGCGGTCAGCGGGCGGTGCTGCTTCCAGAAAGTCGTCGCGACACCGGTCGTGCCGAGCGCCCAGACGCTGCCCGAACCGTATAGATTCGGGTCGTATTCCGGCGCGTCGGCCGACAGGCTGCGGACCCCCCAATCGGTGACAAACTCGGGCGAGGCGACACGGTCGAGAATGACCTCGGCGCGCGCCTGCGGAAACACTTTTTGATCGAGCACGCCGATCGCGTCGGGGCGCGCGCTGTGAATCGGCGCGCCGGCGAGCGTGTGCCCCGACAGCCAAAAGCCGCGCTCGCCGTCCCAGCCGTCGCGCGCGACCGCGGCTCGCGCCGAGGCCGCGCGACGGTCGGCATCGGCGGCCATTGCGCCGTGGCCGGTCGATCGCGCCAACCGGGCGAAGCCGTCGGCGGCGTCGATCCATGCAGTCGACAGGCGGATGTCGTCGCGCATCACGTCCTGCTCGTTCTGCCCTTGCTTGCCGGGTGGAATGTGCGGCAGCCCGGTCGCCGGGTCGATCACCGAGGTGCAATAGCGATAAGCGGCGGCGAGGCTCGCCCAGCGCGTCCGCGCGAACCCGGCGTCGCCGGTCGCCCGGACATAGCTGTCGACCCCGGCGAGGAACTGGAAGGTAATGTCGACGTGGACAAACATGTACGGGTACCTGTTCGCCCAATCGATCAGCGGCGCGCTCTGCGACAGCTCGTGCCAGATCATGCCGTTCTTGCGGTTCTGGTAGCGGATGATGAAATCGAGCTCGTCGCGCGCGCGCTCGACCTGCCCGGTGTCGAGCAGCGCCTGCATCGCGACGAGCCCGTCGCCCGCGAAGAACCACGCATATTGCGGCCGCCGCCCCGGGCGCGACGGCCCGTAGCCAGCGACGCTGCCGCAGCCGAGCGCGGGATTGCACACCCACGCCTGGTCGAGCGCAAGCACCGCTGAGGCGAACGCGCGGTCGACCGCCGGGTCGGGTGTCGTCAGCGCGAGCGCGCCGTCGAGTACATTGTCAACTTGGTCGCGCGCTTCCCGACGCAACTGCAGTTCGGCCGCCTTCATCGTCGCGACGACGCTGCGTTCGGCCGGTGTGTCACGGTTGTCCGAGCCGATGTAGACCGTGGCGACGCGCAGTACGGCGGACCCGGTCGGAGCGAGGACGAAGCGCGTCGCGGCGTCGACGGGACGCGTTCGGTTAACCGTCTCGTCGTGCTCGACGATCTCGGTCGAGGCGATTGTCGCGTTGAACCCATAGAGCGGCTCGCGTTCGACGAAGCCAGACCGCGCCGCGTCCCACCCAAGGCTCTGCCCGCCGAGCGCGCCGGGCCACATCAGATCAAGCGACGGGGCGAACGCAACCTCGACCTTGACGTCGGGCCGCCCCTCAACCTCGTAGCGGACGATTGCGCCGGGCAAGCCGACGGGAACGAACAGCCGCTCGCGGACGACAAAGTCGGGGCCGACATAGACGCGAATGGTTTCGGTCGCAGTCCGCTCGACCCGCTGGAGCAACGGCGCGGCGGGTATCGTCGTCACCTGTCCCGCAATGCGGAAACCAATGCGATAGTCGCGGACGAGCTGGAGCGGGTATGCCCAGACTTCGAGCCCGTCGGCATAGCCCATGACCAGCGCGCGCTCACCCTTAGCCGAGGCAAACGCCGCCGGGCTTTGAATATAGTCCGGCGCCGCCGGTTCGGCTGCTGCCGCCGCCGTCGACCACGCCGCGAGCCCGACTGCGTAACTCCAACAACGCATCGTCTGCATTCGCAATTTCATGACTGGACCGTTCTAAAGCGTTGCAAATAAGTCGTTCGCGCCAAAAATTGTCGCGGCGGCACTATGCAACCGATTGCGCCATGAGACATCGACTTTTAGCGTTGATTTCAGCGATCCGGCTAGCAGGCCGGACTAGACATCTATTCGACCTGGGGAGGTCCCTATGCTCAAAGTCACCGCGTTGCGGGTCACGCTGCTGTTGAGAACGGCGCTGTGGCCGCTCGCGACCGCGTCGGCGCAAACCAGCGCCGGACCCGCTCCTGCCACCGATACGCAGCAGCCGCAGCAAAGTCAGGCGACCGGCACGTCGGGGGCCGAGCAGGCACCCGCGCCCGGCGATGGAACGCTCGAGGAGATCGTCGTCACCGGCCAGACGACGCGCGGCCGCACTCTAATTACGTCGTCGGCCGACATCACGTTCGCCACCGCCGCCGACATCGACCGTCGTGCGCCGCGCTCGACGTCGGACCTGCTCGAACTGATCCCTGGCATCTTCGTCGAGGGGACAGCGGGCGAAGTCTCCAACAATTATTCGGTGCGCGGTCTCCAGGGCGGCGGCCAGCGCTTCATCCAGCTCGAGGAAGACGGCCTGCCGATCCTGTACGGCGGTGGCGGCGCCGACGAATTCTTCTCGAACGACATTACCATCGACCGGCTCGAAGCGGTCAAGGGCGGCTCGTCGGGCGTCCTCACGGTAAACGGCGCCGGCGCGACAATCAACTTCATCTCGCGCTTGCCGAATTTTGACAAGCCCGAAGCGATCGCGCGCTTCACCGGGTACAACTACGGCCTGTACCGCGGCGACTTCTACCTTTCGGCCCCGCTCGGCCAGCACCTCGCAGCAAACTTCGGCGGCTATGTCAGCACCAGCCCCGGCGTCCGCGACAACCCGTTCAATTACAAGACCTATCGCCTCAAGGGTTCGATCGAATACAAGGGCGACGACGGTGGCTTCCTCCGTGTCACCGGCAAGATCGGCGACCAGCAGGCGGCGTATTACGCCGACCAGCCTTATACCTATCAGAACGGCAAGGTCGGCTCGGTACCGGGTTTTGATGGTCAGTTCGGCAACATCGGCGGCAACGCCTTCGGGCGGGTGACGATCCCGGTCTCGACCTTCGTCGAGCCCAGCGGCTTCCGCACTTTCCGCCTCGACCGCGGCGTCGACGCGATCACGAAAGAAATTCGGATCGACGCCGAAAAGCCGTTCGGCGACAACTTCAACATGTTCGTCAAGGCCAAGTACCTGGCCTTGAAGTGGGACTTCAACGGCTTGTTTCCCGGCAGCAGCACCGGTAATTCTGGCCTTGCGCCCGCTGTTCAGTATCTGACGCTTGGCGCAGGCGGGCCGGTCGATGGCCTGCTCGCGCAGAGCGCGGCGCGGACCCCGGGCGCAAACGTCTTTGGGATCAAGGATCTGACGACCGGGCAGATCCCCAGCACAAGCAGTGCAGCTCCCCTGCACGCCTTGAAC
>CAXTPH010000102.1:0-8730 GCA_964245955.1 uncultured Sphingomonadaceae bacterium
GACGATGCCCCGTGTCATCTCGCGGTGTTTGCCGATCCGACCACCACGCAAGGCGGCGGTCTCGGGCGCGCGACGATGCCAGAAATGGCCGCTTATTCGGTGGTGATGGCGGTCGCGACGCTGTGGCTCGCCGCCCGCGCATCGGGGTTGGGCGTCGGCTGGGTATCGGTCCTCGACCCGCTGGTGGTCAAAGCCGCGCTCGACGTGCCGGCCGAATGGCAGCTGATCGGCTATTTCTGTATCGGCTACCCTTCGGCGGAGTCGGATCGTCCCGAACTCGCGCGCCTTGGGTGGGAGCAGCCGCGTGGCGCCGGAGCGGCGGTCCTGCGAAGGTGACCCTGCTCTCCGAGGCTGTCGGCAATCGGTTGCGGCTTCCGTCTCCGTCGGCGGGCTCGCTCAGGCCAGAACTGGTGTGAACCCTTAACTCTCGAGCAGTTGGGGGGCGACGGTGCGCCGCCCCCCGGGTCGCTTTTCGGCCGCCGGCATCAGGACGGCGTCGATCACGTGGATCACGCCGTTGGTGCACTCGATGTCGGCCGAGGTGACGTGCGCGCCGTTGACGCTCACACCGTGGTCGGTCGTGATGTGCAGGTGCTCACCGCCAACCGAAGCCGGCGACATCGGGCCGGTGATGTCGGCCGCCATGACCTTGCCCGGAACGACGTGGAGCGTGAGGATCGCGGTCAGCTTGGCCTTGTTCTCAGGCTTGACCAGTTCCGCGACGGTGCCCTCGGGGAGCTTGGCGAAAGCGTCGTCCGACGGTGCGAAGACGGTAAAGGGACCAGCGCCCTTCAGCGTCGCGCCAAGGTCGGCGGCGGTGACAGCGGCGACGAGCGTCTTGAACGAGCCCGCGGCGACGGCGGTATCGACGATATCGTGCATGATGTATCCTTCAAAAGTCGGCCACGAATAGGGGCGCGACGCGGAACCTATAGTTAAAGGGAATTTCAATTCCCAAGCGAATATCGAGCCTGTGTCGTTTTGTCTTTATTTCAACTCAATGACATTGCCGTGATTTCAATATGTTCGAATTATATTTCGTGACACTATTGCTGCAGCCATAACGACCCGGGTAACAATTATTTTCTTTGCTTGAATGATATCGCGCGATCAATGCGCATGGCTAACCGGTTGACGACCGACCTGCGCCGTGCGGTTCAATAGGGCCGGGGCGAGCATGTGCGGCACGGTCAGGATCGACAGCGCCATGAAGGTCGCCGCCGTCAGTCGCTCCGGCAAGGCCAGCCCGCCACGGATCAGATAAACGCCGGTGACGATCGCGAATGCGGCACAGGTCACGGGCACGACAACCGGGAGCCACCGTGAAATGCGCCAGCGCCGCGCCGCGACCAGGGCGCCGACAAAGTGGCGCGGAGAATGGAACAAGCAGAAGAACACCGCGAACCCGGTGACGGGAGGTAAGGCGAGGAGTGCGATCAAGCTCACCGTCGCGACCGCTGCGCCCATAAAGCGATGCGCGGCGATCATCGCCAGGATCCCGACCGCTGCGATCGCCAGCGCGACGGGAGCCACGAGCAAAAGTCCGTCGGCGAGACGCGCAGCTGCCGGTGCGCGCGTCAGGGCAACGAAAATGGCGGCGACCTCGCCGCGATGCAGCGTCGCCGGCGCGGCGATCAGGGCGACCGCCATGCCTGTGGCGAGGAAGCGCGAGGCAACTGCCTCCCAATCCTCGGCAAAATGGATGACAGCAATGACGATGAACCCGGAGAGCGCCGCGACCGGCGCGATCAGCCAAGCAATGGTCATCACGGCGGCGATGCCCAGATACACCGCGAGGATCGCTGCGACGCCGTGATCTCTCGTCCCGTGAAGACGGATCAGCTCGATGTCGAGCGCACCGTGCGGCAAGCCGAAGACGAGGATCGCCGCGCACGCGGCGACGAGCGCGGTCGGACCGGACAGCGGCAGGCCGGCCGCTGCTGCGACGAGAAGTGCCACGGTTGCGCTGAGCGCAGCCGTGGCACCGGGAAAGGTCGATCGCTTCATCGTCGCAGTGCGGGGACCACGCGGTTTCAGGGAAGCCGCGTGGGCCATTTCAGGCCGCGATCGGCCGCGTTCCGGCGAACGGCTCGTCACGCTCGGCTGCCGACTTCCGGACCGCGATGTTGTACACGAGGATACCGAGGCCGACCTTCGAGATGATGTCGGCGAACGTGTATCCGATCTGCACGCCGGTCGTCACGGCACCGCCGGTCAGGCCGGTGAACGGCAGCATATAGACGAGCGGGTAGAAGCCCCACGAGGCGAAGGTCAGCAGCCGCGCACTCTTGATCAGGCCGCGGACATTCTCCGGCTGGCGGTTGATCGACTCGCCCAGGCCCTTGAACAGCGCCCACACGATGTAGATGAACGGAATGGTCGACAGCGTGCCCCACAATGCGCGCGTGGCATTATCTGCAGCGATTTCACCGGGGTAGCCAAGACCGATCATCAGTGCAGCGGCGAGGCCGAGGCGGAAGGAGCGAGAAACCGTCTCGCCCTGTGGCAGCTTCATCACCAAGATCAGCTCGATCAACAGCAAGGGAACAGTCAACAGCCAGTCAACGTACCGATAGGCATCGTTGAAGGCGAAACCAGTCGCGGTCAGCGTACCGTTACGCAGGGTGTATGCATCTTCCCAGCTGTTGAAGATCCGGAAATAATGATACGCAGCGATAACCGTTACGAGACCCGAAATAGTCAATGCCGTCTTGTACGACGACGAAACCTGGGAACGTCCCATCCACAAGAATATCGACGCTGCAGCCATTGTCGCAAGCGTGAATGAGAATGCATTATAGATGAGCTCGTATTGCCCAACCGATAGCGGAATCATGTTGCTCTCCGATGTTGACGTGCTCATTTCGTCCACGTCGATCCATAAATTGCCGCGCAAATTGCCATGCGCGGGGATGCCACACGCGGCACATTTGCCGCAGCCGGTTGGACTCTGACGGGCTACTCGTCGTCGCCGGCCTCGATCGGTGCGGCGACACGGTTGCCGTAGGTTGCGCGCGGCGCGATGCCACCGACCGCGCTTCTTTGCATCCGGCGGTCTCGCGGCTACCGTTGGCGACAGCGAGACCCCGGCCACGCGGCATGGGTCAGAACGCGGAGGAGCACAAATTTGAGCGAAGTCTGCACATTGTCGCTGTCGTGTCCCGACCGTCCGGGGCTGGTCGCGGCAGTCGCGGTGTTCCTCGCCGGCCACGGCGGCAATATCCTCGATGCGCAGCAGTTCGACGATCGCGAGACCGGCCGCTTCTTCATGCGGGTGGTGTTCGAATTGACCGACGCGGCGATCACGGTGGCTGGGCTGCAGGCCGACTTTGCGGCGGTCGCCGCCGCGCACGACATGACCTGGAAGCTGCGCCCGGCCATCGAACGCCAGCGGGTCCTGCTGCTCGTCTCCAAGTTCGACCACTGCCTCGGCGATATCGTTTACCGCTGCCGCATCGGCGAACTGCCGATGGACATCGTCGGGATCGTTTCGAACCATCCGCGCGATGCGCTTCAGACCTCGATGATCGGCGACCATCCCTTTCATCACCTCCCGGTCACCCGCGACACGAAGCCGGCGCAGGAGGCGGAGATCAAACGCCTCGTCACCGCGACCGGCGCCGATCTCGTCGTCCTCGCGCGGTACATGCAAATCCTGTCGGACGACCTCGCGAGCTTCCTCTCCGGGCGCTGCATCAATATCCACCACAGCTTCCTGCCGGGCTTCAAGGGCGCGAAACCATATCATCAGGCGCACGCGCGCGGGGTCAAGATGATCGGCGCAACCGCACACTACGTCACCGCCGACCTCGACGAAGGTCCGATCATCGCGCAGGATGTCGAGCCGATCAGCCACGCCGACACCCCCGACGACCTCGTCCGCAAGGGCCGCGACATCGAACGCCGCGTCCTGTCGACCGCGGTCGCCTATCACCTCGACGACCGCATCCTGCTCAACGGCGCGCGGACGGTGGTCTTCCGCAATTGACCGCGCTTACACGGTAAGGCGATGTCGCGCGAGCCGGTCGTAATACGGCCGGGCAGCATCGGCGATCGCTTGCAAGTCGGCAGTCAGATCGACCCGCCCGCCTGCCCCGGCGGTAAACCCGGTCGAGCGTTCGACCGCGTCGTACCATGCCGGCGCCCAGACGCCGTCGCTGTCGCGCCGCCCCGGTGGCCAGCGCAGCATCGCGACCGAGAAGGGAATATCGAGCGCGGCGCACAGCGCGAACAACGCAGCTGCCGGATCGGCGAGGACCTGTTCGGCGTCGACCACGATCGGAATCCGGCCTGTGCGCCCGGCGACCGCGTCGAAAATCTCGGCCTGACGGACGAAGCCAAGGTCATCGAGGGTCACCGCGCCGCGCTTCACCACGTACGACGCCAGCACGCGCTCGGGCGGACGGATCAGAAACACGTTCTCGCATACCGCGGTCCAGTCGAGGCCGACACCGGGGACCATATGGTGCGCCATGTGCTTCTGGTACCAGATTGGGGTTCCGCCGGGGGCGGATCCGGTCATCGCCGCGGCGACGACACGCCAGTCGGTCGACTGCGCGGCGAGGACCGCGTCGCGCATCGGGTGGTCGGCGCCGGTTGCCGCGAGATAGGCGGCGTAGAACGGCTCGTCCGACACCGCGCAGTCGGGGCGGTTCTCGAACGCGCGCATCATCGCTGTCGAGATGTTGCGCGGCCCCGACCACATGGCGATGCGCCGCGTCATGCCGCGACCCGCGCGGCGGCATACGCAGTCTTGAGCGCGTCATAGGCCTCGGCGATCCGCTGCGTCACCGGCGCACTCGCCCCGGGCAGCGTCCGACCGTCGATCTCTCGTACCGGGATGACGCCGCCCATGGTGCCGGTGACGAACACCTCGTCGGCGTCGCGCAGCGCCTCGATGGCGAAGTCGCCCTGTTCGAGCGGCGCTGTCCCCGACCGGCATAGCGCGATGACATTGCCGCGGGTGATGCCGTTGAAACAATATTGGTCGCCCGAGGTGAAGACGCGGCCGTCCTTGACCCAGAACAGGTTGGTCGCGTTGCAGGTCGCGACATGGCCATGCGGGTCGAGCATCACCGCCTCGTCGGCGCCGGCGTCAATCACGTCGAGCAGTGCGCGGATCAGCCCGATCCGGCTGTGCGAGTTGAGCCGCATGTCGAACATCTCGGGTCCG
Source organism: uncultured Sphingomonadaceae bacterium (assembly GCA_964245955.1). Classification (GTDB taxonomy): domain Bacteria; phylum Pseudomonadota; class Alphaproteobacteria; order Sphingomonadales; family Sphingomonadaceae; genus Polymorphobacter_B. Next base: position 5,174 of record CAXTPH010000102.1, read on the forward strand.
GTCGTGCGGATCGCCGAGGTCCGCAGCCGCAAGCCGCCGCCGGGCGCGAACGGCGGCGACGCCTTGTATTCGGCGGTGATGACGATCGTCGCGCGGCCGAGCGCATTGCGTGGGTCCTGGTTGATCGTCGCCTTGACCCCGCGCGTCACCATCAGGCGGAGATGCGCGCCGTCGACCATGCGGTTCGCCGCGAGCAGCCGGTCGAGTTCGGCCGTCAATTCGCCGCGCGTCAGGCCGATGTCGATCCGAACCGCCGCCGCCCCGGCGTACAGCCGGTCGAGATGCGCCTCGAGGAACAGCAGCGCGCCGCGGTGGAGCCGCAGCCCTTCCCAAACCCCGTCGCCGAGCCCGAAGCCGGCGTCGAAGATCGAGACCGTCGCCGCGCGCGCCGGGTCGAGCGCACCGTTGACCGAGGCGAGCAGATCAGCATTGCGCGGATCGTCGATGAAATCCTGACTGCCGGCCATGCCCATCCCGATGCTGCGGTGGGAGGAGCTTAGCCCGGAGATCGCGCGGCCCGCAAACGCCCGGCTCGCGATTGATTTTCAGGCACTCCTTCCCATTTCTCCAAAAAGCCTTGGGACAGGAGCATCGACATGGCCGACCGCGACACCGGGATTCTTGCCGGGATCAAGGGGTTCTTCGCCCCCGAACCCGACGGCCATGCCGCGACCCCGGCGGCGCTCGCGATCGACGAGCACGGCAAGGCAGGCCCCGGCGCCAAGACCGACCAGGACTGGCGCGCCCAACTCTCGCCCGACCAGTTCCGCGTCCTGCGCGAGCACGGCACCGAGCGCCCCGGCACCTCGCCGCTCAACAACGAGAAACGCCACGGCGTGTTCGACTGTGCCGGCTGCGGGACGCCGGTCTATACCTCCGATACAGAGTATGACAGCCGCTCGGGCTGGCCGAGCTTCTTTGCGCCGATCCCCGGCGCGGTCGCGACGACCGTTGATCGCAGCCTCGGCATGACCCGGACCGAGGTTCATTGCGCGACGTGCGGCGGCCACCTCGGCCACGTCTTCGACGATGGCCCCCGCCCGACGGGGCAGCGCCACTGCATCAACGGCGTCGCGCTCAAGTTCGAACCTACAGCCGAAGGATAACCCCCTCGGCGGGGTCGACCCGGCCGGCGACGAATGCGGCGAAGTGCGCCGTGACCGCGTCGACCCCGTCGGCTTCGACGAAGCGCAGCCACGGCGCGGTGGCGCTCAGAAAGCCCGCCCACGCGCCCGCATAGCGGTCAAGGAAGCCGCCCGGTGCCGCGTCGCGCATCCGTGTCGCGAGATGGGTCGGGGCGAAGAAGAAGTCGGGCCGCGGCCCGGGCATGGCCCCCTCCCCGTCCGCCGTGCCGACATGGGTATCGCCGACGACGACGCTTTTCTGCAGTACGCCGTCGAAATGCGTGTGGACCGCGCGGCGCAACGCACGGTCGCCGGCGAAGTCGACATAGATCGTCGGCATCCGAGCGATGGTAGCAAGCGCGTCATAGGCGACGATCGACGAATAGAAGCCGGTCGCCGCGACGAACGCCGCGTTCTTCGCCGACGTCAGCCCAACCACCGTCCGCCCGCGCGCAAGCACCGCCCGCGCCATGCCGAGCGCGGTCTTCGACGACGCGCTCGACAGGACGAACTGCGCCTCTTCCTCGGCATAGACATCGCCGAGCAGGAACGAGGTCAAATACAGCGGGCGGAACAGCGCGTAGGTGCGCTCGTCGCCGATCGACGCGTCGCCGGTGGCGATCTGATAGCCGTTGTAGACCGCCGCCAGCCCCTGCCGGTGCGCGGCCCCGTCGACGAAGCCCTTCGCGGTGACCTTGACCGGCGTCAGTATGGCATGGCTCGCCATCGGCCAGTAGCCGTACAGTCGTGTTCCCGCCGCGACCCCGTCGCACCGCGAGGCGACGATATCGGCGAATCCCCAGACCGGCACGATTCCCCAGCCATCGGGCGCGGGAAAGAACTGCCAGTAGTTCATGTCGCCGCCGTGCGCGGCGTAGGTGATGTTGTTCGCGGTCAACGCGAAGCGGTCGACCCGGCACAGGATCTCGCCATCGACGAGGTCGACATCGCGGGCGGCGACCGCGGTGCGGGTCAGGTCGTCGCGCCCGACGCGGAATTCGGTGATGGTCGGCATGACGGCGTTGCCCCTTCGTCGGCCACTACACCAGCAGCGCCTCAAACTTTATTATAGTTACGTAATGCTAACCACCTAATTTATTCGTCCGTTAGTCTTTGTCGGTCAACTTAATTTAACCGGCCGACAATGATTGGTGAATGGGCATGACAGTCGTCTTTCGTACCGCAGCGGTAATACTTGTCGCCGTCGTCGCGGCCGTCCCCGCCGCCGCCGGCATGGTCTGTCGCGGCAGCGAGATCAATGGTTTCGAACGCGAGGCGCGGATCGCGGCAGCGACACTCGGCGCGCCGACCTCCGATCCCGCCGCGTTGCAGGTGTATGCCGCGCACAATACCACCGGCTATTATTACGAATCGAACTTCGTCCGTCCCGGCCAACACAGCCCGACCAAGATCGTCTCGGCAACGCCGCTCACCCCCCGGCAGGTCGTCGTGAATGTGATGTACGTCTCGCTTGCCGAGGTCGCGGCGAACGCGGATGCGACCGAGTTAGCGCTCGCCGCGATCGACCGCGGCACGACGCAGCTCGCCAGCATCGACTGACACCGCGGGCTCAGGTTTGCGGAAATACCGCAGGTGCGCTAAGGACTGGCCGCTCGCGTAGCGCACCGCGCCGCCCGCCGACCGAAAGCCCCCTGCCGATGCCCTTCTCGTCCACCCCTGCCGCACTCGGCACGGCGCTCGCCGCGCGCGGGTACGCAACCGCGACCCCGGTCCAGGCAGGCGTTCTCGTCCCCGAGGCACAAGGCCGCGACCTGCTCGTCTCGGCGCAGACCGGATCGGGCAAGACCGTCGCCTATGGCCTCGCGATGGCCCCGGCCCTTCTCGGCGACGCCGAACGTCTGCCCCGCGCCGCCGAGCCGCTCGCGCTGGTGATCGCCCCGACGCGCGAGCTCGCGCTCCAGGTCGCGCGCGAACTTGACTGGCTGTACAAGGATGCGGGCGCGGTCGTTGTCACCTGCGTCGGTGGCATGGAAATCCGCCGCGAGGCGCGCGCCTTGCAGCAGGGGTCGCACATCGTCGTCGGCACCCCCGGCCGCCTCCGCGACCACCTCGAGCGTGGCACGATGCAGACCGGGAGTCTCAAGGTCGTCGTCCTCGACGAAGCCGACGAGATGCTCGATCTCGGCTTCCGCGAGGACCTCGAGGAAATCCTCGACTCGACCCCCGCCGAGCGCCGCACCCTTTTGTTCTCGGCGACGCTGCCCAAGCCGATCCAGACGCTCGCCAAGCGCTACCAGAAGAACGCCTTTCGCATCGCCACGACCAACGACCGCGAGCAGCACAGCGACATCGACTATCGCGCGATGCGCGTCGCGCCGAACGACCTCGAGGTCGCCGTGGTCAACACGCTGCGCTATTTCGAGGCCGGCGCGGCGCTGGTCTTCGCCAGCACCCGCGAGGGCGTCCGCCGCC
>CAXTPH010000103.1:0-8640 GCA_964245955.1 uncultured Sphingomonadaceae bacterium
ACGTGATCGCGCTGCCGGTTTCGACCTGCGTCCAGCTGACCTTCGACCGCGCGCCGCGGCACAGGGCGCGCTTCGTCACGAAATTATAGATGCCGCCGACCCCGTTGGCGTCGCCGGGATACCAGTTCTGCACGGTCGAATATTTGATCTCGGCATCGTCCATCGCGATCAGCTCGACGACGGCGGCGTGGAGCTGGTTCTCGTCGCGCATCGGCGCGGTGCAGCCTTCGAGATAGCTGACGTGCGACCCGACGTCGGCAACGATCAGCGTGCGTTCGAACTGGCCGGTATTGGCGGCATTGATGCGGAAATAGGTCGACAGCTCCATCGGGCAGCGGACACCTTCGGGGATGTAGACGAAGGTTCCGTCGGAAAAGACCGCGCTGTTGAGGCAGGCGAAGAAATTGTCGCGCATCGGCACGACCGAGCCGAGGTGCTTGCGGACGAGGTCGGGGAACTCCTTCACTGCCTCGCTGATCGAGCGAAAAATCACCCCCGCGCGGGTCAGTTCGGCGCGGAAAGTCGTCGCGACGCTGACGCTGTCGAACACCGCGTCGACCGCGATCCGCCGCGATCCCTCGACCCCGGCGAGCATCTCCTGCTCGGCGATCGGGATGCCGAGCTTCTCGTAGGTCTTGCGGATTTCGGGATCGAGTTCGTCGAGCGAGCCGATCGTCGCCTTGGGCTTGGGCGCGGCGTAATAATAGGCGTCCTGATAGTCGATCGGGGCGACGTTAAGCTTGGCCCAATCGGGCGGCGTCATCGTCAGCCAATGACGGAACGCCTTGAGCCGCCAGTCGAGCAGCCACGCGGGCTCGCCCTTCTTGGCCGAGATATAGCGAACGGTGTCCTCGGACAGCCCCTTCGGCGCCATTTCCGATTCGATGTCGGAGACGAAGCCCCATTTGTACGTGGCGAGGTCGTCGACCGCCTCATGGGCAGCGTCGTTCCGAAACGCGATGGCAGACTGATCGGTCACACAAGTACCTCGATTTGCGGCGCCGTGCGCATCGCCGGACCGGCTAGGTCGGCGAGCGAGACGGCGTCGAGCGCGGCGCGTACCGCATGATTGATCGGCCCCCAATGCGGGCGAACCGCGCAGCTGCCTTCGAGCGCGCACGCCGAAACCGGGCCGTGCTGGCAGCTGGTCAGCGCGATCGGGCCATCGACCGCCTCGACGATATCGGCAACGCTGATCGCCGTCGTCGCACGCGCCAGCCGGAAGCCGCCGGCGACACCGCGCGAGCTCGCCAACAGACCGGCGCGCTTCAGCAATCCCATCACTTTCGCCACCGTCGGTGCGGGAATGCCGGTCCTGACCGCGACGACCGCGGCCGACAGCGAACAGTCCGGACTCCGCGCCGCTGCGGTCATCACGACCACCGAATAATCGGCGAGGTTGGTCAGTCGCAGCATGCACCCTCTGGAAAGCGGAGCGAATTGGTCCGGCTTATGTGGGGGAGGGCGCGGCCAAGTCAAGCGCGGCGGGGAGCATCGCGGCGAGGCGCGCGCTCCATTCGTCGATCCCGGCAGCCGATCCGAGCAGGTCCTGCCGGATCTCGATCTCGACGTACGGCAGCCCGGCGGCAAAGGCGTGGCGCGGGACGGTATAGTCGATCCCGTCCATCGCGTACGGCTCGTTGTCGCCGACGATCAGCGCCGGGTCGGCGCGGAGCACGCCGAGCATCGCCCTGGCGAACGCATCGTTCGCGCCGTCGTGGAGGATGCCGCAATGCCACGGCCGGGCGACCGCGCGCATCGCCGGGGTGAAGCTGTGCAGCGCGACGAGGATCGTCGCCTGTCCGGCCGCGGTCCGTCGCGCGATCTCGGCGGCGATCGCGGTCTGATAGGGCGCGTGGATCGCGGCTACGCGGGTGGCGCGGCCGGCGTCGTCCAGCCCGACATTGCCGGGCACGACGGTGGTATCGCTGACCTCGGGGATCGCGTCGACGGCGTCGGGCGCGCGGTTGCAGTCGATCACCAGCCGCGAATACACCTGACGGATGAACACCGCGTCGAGCAATCCGGCCAGCCGCTGGCCGAGGTCGGCGATGCCGATGTCCCAGCCGATGTGACGCGACAAATCGGCGGCACTAAGCCCGAGGTCGCCGAGCGCGCGCGGCACGCTCCGGCCGGCATGATCGCCGATCAACAGCCACGACGACGGCGCGTACGGGTTGACCACCGCCGTCGCATCGGCTTCGTCTGGTTCGAGCAGTGCTTGCACGTTGACGGACCCTCCATGCCGATCCTGACCATCGCGCATATCACGACCTACGACTACCGCCAGCCGGTCGCGTTCGGCGAGCATCGGATGATGGTCCGTCCGCGCGAAAGCTACGATCAGCGGCTGCTGTCGTCGCGTCTCGACATCGATCCGGCCCCGTCCGACGTCCGCTGGCTCCACGATGTCTTCGGCAATTCGGTCGCGATCGCCACCTTCGGCGCCCGCGCGACGCATCTGCGGATCGCCGCGCATGCCCGCCTCGACCACCGCCCACAGCCGGTCGACGCGGTTTCGGTCGAGAGCTATGCGCGGCGCTATCCGTTCACCTACTCGTCGGAGGACATGCCCGACCTGCTGCGCTCGATCGAGCGGCAGCATCACGATCCCGACCGCGTCGTCGACCGCTGGGCGCGGAGCTTCATCGGCGTCGAGGGGCGGATCGAGACGACGCTGCTCCTGGCGACGATGACCGCCGCGATCCGTCGCGACTTCGCCTATCTCGCGCGGTACGAGGCCGGCACGCAGACGCCGATCGAAACCCTCCGGCGCCGGCGCGGCACCTGCCGCGATTTCGCCGTGCTGATGATCGAGGCGGCGCGCGCGCTCGGCCTCGCCGCCCGCTTCGTTTCGGGGTACGTCTATAATCCTTCGACGGGCAGCGACCGGTTGGGCGGGGGCAACACCCATGCGTGGGTCCGCATCTTCCTCCCCGGCTCGGGCTGGGTCGAATACGACCCGACCAACGGCATCGTCGGCAATGTCGGGCTGGTCCGCGTCGCGATCGCGCGTGACCCGTATCAGGCGGTGCCGCTGTCGGGCACGTGGACCGGCTTCCCCGCCAGTGAACTTGGCATGGACGTGCGCGTTAGTGTCACAGTCGACGATGACCACGATTTTCACGGAGCTCTCGCATGCTGATCCGCGCCGGCTACGACATCAGCTTCACCTGCGATGTGCCGACGCCGATGATGGCGATGCTGAGCCTGCACCCGTCGCGCAACAAGGATTTGCGGACCCCGCACCGGCTGCTCGTCTCGCCCGAGATTCCGACCTATGATTACGTCGACGCCTTCGGCAACACCTGTACCCGCCTCACCGTCCCGGCGGGCGGGGTCACGCTCAGCTGCGATTTCGTCGTCGAGGACAGCGGCATTCCCGACATCCAGTCGCCGCAGGCGATCCAGCATCCGATCGAGGATCTGCCCGACGACATCCTGATGTATCTGCTCGGCAGCCGCTATTGCGAGACCGACCGGCTGTCCGACACCGCCTGGTCGCTGTTCGGCCATATCCCGCCGGGCTGGGGCCGCGTCACCGCGATCGTCGACTTTGCGCATCAGCGCATCAAGTTCGGCTATCAGCATGCCCGTTCGACCAAGACCGCGTGGGATGCGCACCAGGAACAGCTCGGCGTCTGCCGCGATTTCGCCCACCTCGCGATCACCCTGTGCCGGTGCATGAACATTCCCGCGCGCTACTGCACCGGCTATCTCGGCGATATCGGCGTCACGCCAATCGACGCGGCGATGGACTTTAGCGCGTGGTTCGACGTCTATCTCGGCGGTGACTGGCATACGTTCGACGCGCGCCACAACACCCCGCGCATCGGCCGCATCCTGATGGCCCGCGGCCGCGACGCGACCGATACCGCGCTGACGACCGCGTTCGGCCCGGCAGTGCTCAGCCGCTTCGAGGTGCACACCGACGAGGTCGCGGCGGTCGACGGCTGACCACAATGTGCCGCCAAGGGGCCGGTGCGCCTGCCGGTCGCCGATGCACCACGTGCCCCAGCCGACGCGATCGCCGCTGTGAAACCTGTCGCGCGGCCGCCGGTTGATCCGTTTCGACCGGAGAGTTCGCGATGACCGATGCAATCACCCGCCGTGCCGCGCTCGCCGCCGCTGCCGTCGGCCTCGGCGCGGCGACGATGGCGCGGGCCGGCGCCGCGCCGCCGCCGGTCGACACCGGCACCGTCGCCGGCAACAAGCTCACTTTTCCGCCGATCAGCGCGGCGAGCGATACCCAGCCGCAGCCGCCGCCGAATCCGCAGCCTGGCGAACAGCGGGTCGGCTATGCCCTCGTCGGACTCGGCAAGCTCGCGACCGAACAGATCCTGCCCGCCTTCGCCCAATCGAAGCGCGCAAAGCCGGTCGCCCTCGTCAGCGGCTCACCCGACAAGATGCGCCTGCTCGCAGCGCAATACGGCATCGCCGCCGATGCCTGTTATTCCTATGCCGACTTTGCGCGGATCCGCGAAAATCGCGCCGTCGAGGCGGTCTACGTCGTCACCCCGAACGCGCTCCACCACCGCGACGTCCTCGCCGCCGCCCATGCCGGCAAACACGTCCTGTGTGAAAAGCCGATGGCGACGAGCAGCCGCGAAGCGCGCGAGATGATCGCCGCGACGCGGGCGGCGAACGTCCGGCTGATGATCGCCTACCGGATGCAATACCAGCCGCACGCGCGCGAGGCGATCCGCCAGTTGCGTGGCGGCAAGCTCGGCGACGTTGTCCTCATCGATATGATCAACAACCAGAACCAGGGCGACCCGGGCCAGTGGCGACAGAAGCGGGCGCTCGCCGGCGGCGGCTCGCTGCCCGATGTCGGGCTCTACTGCCTCAATACCGCGCGCGCGATCCTGGGCGAGGAGCCGGTCGCCGTATCGGCGGCGATCTGGTCGCCGGCAGGCGACCCGCGCTTTACCGAGGTCGAGAACAATGTCTCGTTCACGCTGCGTTTTCCGTCGGGCGCGATCGCCAATTGCCTGACGAGCTACGGCACCCACCGCCTCACGTACGCCCGCCTGATGGGAACCGAGGCGACGCTCGAGATCGACAACGCCTTTGCCTATGAGGGGCAGCGCCTGCGCGTGGCCCGCCTCGCCGACGGCGCCGAGGAGACGAGCGAGCGGATGATCCCGGCGAAGAACCAGTTCGCGCTCGAACTCGACCACTTCGCGACCTGCATTCGCGAGAACCGGGTGCCGCGCACCCCCGGCGAGGAAGGGTTGCACGACCATGTCATCATGGAGGCGATCTATGCCGCGGCAAGGAGCGGGCGGTGGGAACGGCTTCCGGTGGTGGCCGGGCGCGACCCGTTCCGCGGGCCCGAACCGGAGGCCTGATCCGGGCGTTCAGCGCGGCCGCGTATCCTTGACGACCACGCCGGCTTTGATCACGAGCGGGATCGCCTGCAGCAGCTTGACGTCGCGCGTCGGGTCGCCCTCGACCGCGATCATGTCCCCCCAGTCGCCCGGACCGAGCGCGCCGACGTCGGTCCGGCCGAGCGCGAGCGCCGCGGTCGTCGTCGCCGCCCGGATCGCCTCGACCGGGGTCATCCCCCATTGCACCATCGTCGCGAACTGACGCGCATTGGTGCCGTGCGGATAAACCCCGGCGTCGGTGGCGAAGCCCATCTTGACCCCCGCCTTGACCGCGCGAGCGAAGGTCTGGCGCTGCTTCAGGCCGATCGTCTTTTCCTTGTCGAGGCTCTCCTGGCTCGTCCCGTTCGACGTGCCGGCGCTCAGGATATAGTCGTCGTTGTAGATATCCATGTCGAAGAAAGTGCCGGACTTCTTCGCCAGCGCGATGGTCGCGTCGCTGGCGAGGCTGGCGTGCTCGATCGTGTCGATCCCGGCGCGAATCGCGGTGTTGATCCCCTCGTCGCCATGCGCGTGCGCCGCGACTTTCATGCCGAGCATGTGCGCCTCGTCGGCGATCGCCTTCATCTCGTCGAAGGTCAGCTGCTGCGCGCCGACCGCGTCGCCGGTCGAGAAGACCCCGCCGGTGGCACAGATCTTGATCACCTGCGCGCCGTATTTGTGGAGCCAGCGGACCTTGGCCCGCGCCTCGTCGGGCGAATCGACGATCGACGCGTCCTTGCGGTCATAGCTCGGGGGCAGGGTGGCGTTGTCGCAATGCCCGCCGGTCGCACCGATCGCATAGGCCGCGGTGACGATCCGCGGCCCGGGAATCTCGCCCGCGTCGATCGCCTGGCGCAGCGCGACGTCGTCGAAATGGTTCGAGCCGACGTTGCGCACCGTGGTGAACCCCGCCTCGAGCGTGGTCTTGGCATTGGCGACGCCGACGACGGTCCAGAAGTTGTCGGTGTACTGATAGTGACGATAGCCGCGGATTTCGGCGTCGCTCGTCAGGTGGACGTGGAGGTCGATCAGCCCGGGCAGGATCGTCATGCCCGGCAGGTCGATCCGGCGCGCATCGGCGGGGATGGTGACGCCCGCACCCGCCGCGACGACCTTGCCGTCGGTGACGACGACGACCGGGTTGTCGATGGTCTTGCCCGAAGCCGGGTCGAGGAGATGCGCCGCGGTCACCGCGACGGTCTCGGCGGCGGCGGGGGTACCGAGGATGGCGGCAAGCAACGCGATTCGTATCATGGGGGCCCCTGTGGTTCTCGCTTTCCCTCTAGGGGAGGGGTCGGGACGGGGGAAGTCACCCGCCCACCGCAGCCTCCTCGCGAATATGAATAAGTTAACGAACTTAACGCCCGCGACGTGGATTTTCGCGATTCCGGGCGAGTCAGCGAAACCCACCCGTTTCCGGATCAATCCAATGTAATCATTATATAATAAAGGGCCGCACAAGTACCCGCACACGCGCCGCATGACGCGAAGGCGCCGTGCACGGCGATCGCACGTCGCGACCGTGTGCCATCGAGGCCAACGATGAGAAAGAACGTACCGCCGGCCGAACGCCACCGGACTCGAAGCCGAGATCGTACAGTGTTCCCGGCGGTGTAGGACAGCGGAATTTCGGCGCTGCAGCACTAGGTCGCCGGTGCCAATACTGCTACCCAATTGGTCGCGCTCGTTTGCCGAGACGACAGTTGTGTTTTCGCCGCTGATGTCGCTCGCCCCGCATTATCGAGCCGTTGTTGCTTTGCTCCCTCTGATTGCGCGGGACCACAAAGAGAAAGGGTCGAATGCTATCGCAGGTTGTTGAGCGCCTCTGAAACCCGGCCTGGATTCACATTGAAGTGCTCGGCTATGACCCGTTGGTGGAGGGTGGGGTTATCGGCAAAATACTGCCTGATCTGCTCAGCGACCTCCGGTGTTACCGAGGCACTACGAGGTTTGGCGCGGGCGATTGGAGAGTTCCGGACAAGTTCGTCAGCGAGCGCGCTGAGTTCGTCTATATCATACTCCAACGCGAGTTCACGCATACGTGCTTGAATTTCGGATACCGAGCGCTTGTTGCCTGACATCTGATGCCCCCCGACGAAACCCCGTGGAGACGTTACTGATAATCGGTTGGGTATTCCAGACTTTTCCTGCAAGGTGGCACCCATGCTAGCCTGGGTGGGCTTGCGCTCTGTTTATCCCAGACTAGCCACGCATATCCCGTCGAAGATTGTGATCTGACGCTTCAAAGTTGCTTAGAACCAGCGTGCGGCGCGGGTCATATGGCTAAAGTCCTCAAGGAATATTTCAAACAAGTCCGCTGTTCGGATGCTTTTGATTACGGATATGCACCTGTCCGAGATTTTCTCGACGTTCCGTATGAAACAAACGCAGTTGATTGGGTTATCACTAATCCCCCATTCCGTCTTGCGGAAGAATTCATCGCTCGATCGCTACTTGTGGCACGTCGAGGCGTGGCGATACTTGCGCGTACAGTATTTTTGGAAAGCGTCGGGCGGTATCAGAGGCTTTTTGAACATAGCCCCCCGGATATTTTTGCCCAGTTTGTCGAGAGAGTACCCATGGTAAAGGGGCGGCTCGATGCCAAGGCTTCAACTGCTGGGAGAATATGTTCAATCAATGCCCGAGTTGCCCAAGGCGGAGTCGGGAAATCATCTGGGCTGTCAGCAGGCTCAACTCTCTGTGCCATTACCGCATGTGAAGTGTTTTGCATCGGCGCCGCTCCTTTAGAGCTGCGCTCTATATACAAACCTCACTCGCGTGAATCGCATATATGTCGACTAAAGTATTTGGTGTTAAACTGTGTCACGAAAGACTCGGTTTAGGGTCGTTCCCTCGACGTCCCCTAATCCGCGTCCTCGACATCGACCGTCTCGCCCGTGACGCGCTGGCTCAGCGCGGCCGCCATGAACGGGTCGAGCGCGCCGTCGAGGACGTCGCCGGGGGCGGTGCTCGTCACGCCGGTGCGCAGGTCCTTCACCAGCTGGTACGGCTGGAGGACGTACGACCGGATCTGGTGGCCCCAGCCGATGTCGGTCTTGCCCGCCTCGACGTCGGCCGCGACCGCCTCGCGCCGGGCGAGTTCGCGTTCGTACAGCCGCGCCTTGAGCATCTTCATCGCGGTGGCGCGGTTCTTGTGCTGCGAGCGTTCGTTCTGGCAGGCGACGACGACGCCGCTCGGCAAATGGGTGATGCGGACCGCGGAGTCGGTGGTGTTGACGTGCTGCCCGCCCGACCCGGAGGCGCGGTAGGT
>CAXTPH010000104.1:0-8636 GCA_964245955.1 uncultured Sphingomonadaceae bacterium
CTTAAATATCTCATGTAGACTGTAGTAGCGGGAAGTTTAGCAGGCGAATCTGGTCTTCACGGGGCGGACGGGATGGCGAAGAGAAACTTTGGCAGCCAAGATGGCGGCCCGGCGCGGCGGCGAGCGCTCGTCATCTGCGCGCACTTGCGCCCCAGCCGCGACAAGCGTCAGTCGAGCTATTTCATGCAGCCGATCTCGGGGCTTCAGGTGGCGTCGCTGATCGACCGCACCGTGTTCGACGTCGAACTCTACCACGAGGATTGGCACGGCCCCTACTGCACCGATCGCTGCGAGGGATACGACATCGTCTTCTTAAGCGGACTCCAGGTCGATTTCGACCGCATGCGGCAGCTATCGTATCACTTCCGCCGAGCCGGGGCGGTCACCGTGGCGGGGGGCAGCATATGCTCGGTCTTCCCCGAATTCGCCGCCGGGTTCTTCGATGCGGTCTGCGCCGGCGGGGTCGACAGCGTCCCCGCGGTCGTGGCCGACTTCCTCGCGGGGGGGGTCCAGCCAGTGTACCGGACGCGCGCACTCGCCGTGTCGCGCTACGTCGTCGACTACGGCCTGTTCACCGCGAACGGGATCAGTCCTGCGGTTCACCTGATCGAAGCATCGCGCGGGTGCAGCTTCAAGTGCAGCTTCTGCGTCATGCCGTCCGAATTCGGCGGCCATGCACCGTACCAACTTGGCGACGTCACCGCGAGCATCGACCGCGCGATCGCCACCGCGCCGCGCTGGAGCTTCCGGCGGCTGTTCCCGATGATCCTGTTCCTCGACAACAACCTCGCCGACGATCGCGCCTACCTGCTCGCGGTCTGCGCGGCGATGACCGCCGATCCGCGCATCCGCGGCTGGGCGGCGCTGGTCACCCAGAATATCCTCCACGACCGCGACCTCGTCCGCCATCTCGCGGCGTCGAAATGCATCGGGCTGTTCGCCGGCATCGAAACGCTCGATGCGGCGATGCTCAAGCGCTACCGCAAGACGCAGAATCTCAGTAAGCGCTTCGACGTCGTCGCCGACGTCGCGCACGCCGAATCACTTGGCATCGCGGTGTGCTACGGCATGCTGTTCGATCCGCGCCATCAGACCGCCGAAGATATGCGCGCGCAGCTCGTGGCGATCGCGCGCAACCCATCGCTGCCGATGCCGGTGTATCTGAGCGTCGTGGCCCCGCTCGCCGGGACTCAGAGCTTCTGGGAGGACCTCGCGGCGGGGGCGCTCGCGCCAGGGCTGCGGCTGCGCGACCTCGACGGCGAGACGTTGTGCTACGCCAACCTCGTCGACGATCCCGATCGGCTGGTGGCGTTCGTTGCCCAGGTGTTTCGCTGGCCATGGGAGGTCGTCGGCCGCTGGCGGATCGTCGTCAAGAGCATCCGCCGGGTGACCCGCGCCGGATCTTGGAACCCGGTGCGGTGGTACGTCCTCGCCGCCGCCAACCTCCACTGCTACGTCTGGTCGAAGCGGACCCCTGCCGCGCCGCGCACTTATCGCGCCGGGGCCGACCTGCTCGATCCGCAATACGCCGAGGTCCCGCCCGACATCACCACTGCCGACCGTGGACGCTATTTCGATCCGATCGAGGTGATCGACGCCGATGGCGCGCCGTCGCCGTGGCTGCGTCCGTACATCCCCGCCGCCGCCCACAAGACCGAAAGGGTCAACGCATGAGCTATGCCGCAAGCCGTGACCAAGCGCAGATGGACATGCTTCACACCACAATCAAGCAGTTCATCACCCGTTACAAGGCAAACGCAGCCACCGCGCGGAAGACCCTGTTCCTGTTCCCTGGCGGCGAGGGCAGCAAGCTCTACCGGGCGAAAAAGCCGTATGATGAAACTGGCCCGGCGATCCAGCACTTCGACTTTCGGTTGAACTGGCTCGAGCTCGGCTCGTTTCTTGGCAGCGCGCTCGACCTCGAGATGACCGCCCAGTCCGACGGCAGCTATCGTGACACCGGCAACCGCATCATCGTCGCATCGGGCAGCTGCAGCCTGCTGTGCGTCGACCCCTATGCCGGGTTCCGCGACTGGTGCGACGACATGGGGATCGACTGGTTCACCTTTGGCTGGGACTGGCGGCGGCCGATCGAGGACGCGGCGGAGTTCTTCCTCAACCGCTTCCTCCCCGAATTCCAGGATGCCGTGCTTACCGAATGCGGCGCCGACCCGCTCGACGACTACGTTCTCCTCGGCCACAGCTTCGGCGGCATGGTCGTGACGAACCTCGCGCGGCGGCCGGTGTTGCCCGGCACCTGCACGCATGCGGTCACTGTCGCGTCGCCGTTCTACGGCTATGGCGGCCAGATCCACCGCTGGTTCGAAGGCGACGACCTGTTCCCGCTCTCGCCGGTTGCCGATGTGATCCGGACGATCTCGTCGTTCACCGGCTGCTACGCCCTGCCGTTTCTGTCCGAGAGTAGCTTCGGCATCGTCGAGAGCCGGATCACCAAGGGACCGTTCGCCCTCGCGCACTACCCGAGCACCGTACCCGCCAACCCGGCCGACGACGTCGACCCGTTCGATCCCACGCCGGACCAGTATCCGGCGAATACCGGCTTCAGCCGTGATGCGCTTGCCGCCGGCAAGCTGACCTCGGACGCACTCGGCATGCCGATCGACGCGCTACTGCTGTCTCGCCTGACATGCATCCGCGGCGTCGCGACCGACAACAATCTTAAGTCGCTCAACGGCACGCTCGGCGGGCTGACGTGGCACCCGCTGCCCGGCGGTCCGTACGACCCCGACCAGACGCCGCTCGTCGACGGCCCCAAGGTGCCCGGTGACGGCACGCTGCCGGCGTGGACGACGGCGCTGATCGGTGCCGACACGATCGACATCAAGAATCCGGGGGTCGAACATGTCTTCCTGCTCGAGGACGCCGAGACGCAGACAGCGCTCGCCAAGCTGTTCGCGGCGCCCCCGGCGGCCGACGACGCGAGCGCGCCAGTCGAAGAAATGATGATAGTCGAACACCCGGCCGAAGCCGACGCCGCCCGCCGCCCGATCGCCCGGCTGATGGCGGATCGCGCCGACCTCGACCGCCTGCTCGACGAGGTCCGCAAGCTGCGTCTAAACGAGACCTCGCCCGCCCTCCAGCGCGCGGCGGCGCAGGCGATAGTCGAACAGCGTTCGGTCGCCGAACTCAATGCGCTCGCGCGTCGGGCGTTCGCCGACTTGCTTAAGTCGCCACGGCGCATTCGGCGGCGCGAACGCGAATGACCGGCGTTCTCGCCCACGCGTCGGCGGCGTTCTTGCCCGACGCGCTGCGGCAGCCGCTGGCTGCGGCGACGAAGGCGATCCGCGCTGCGGCGGGGCGGATGGTCGTGTCGCTCGGGACCGAATCGACGGACTTATACATCGTGCTCGAAGGGCGGGTTCAGGTCGTGCTGTTCTCGTCGGGCGGCCGCGAAATCATCCTGCGCGAACTCGGGCCGTCGTCGATGTTCGGTGAACTCGCCGCGATCGACGGCGAACACCGCTCGGCGTCGATCGTCGCGCTCGAGGACTGTTTGCTCGCGAGCATTCCCGGCAGCGTCTTCCGGGCCCAAGCGTGCGCCAGCCCCGAAGCTGCGCTATGGCTCGCGTGCCGACTGGTTCGGCAGGTCCGCGACCTATCGGAGCGCGTGTTCGAATTGAACGCCTTGCGCGTGCCCAACCGGCTCCATTGCGAGCTGTTGCGCCTGGTGCACGCCGACGATGCGATCGACGGCGTTATCGACCCGTTCCCGACGCATGCCAACCTCGCGGCGCGGATCGGCACGCACCGCGAGGCGGTGACACGTGAGATCGGGTTTTTGGCCGGACAGGGGATCGTCCGGGCGATCGATCGGCGGCGTGCTGCGGTCGATGTGGCGCGGCTAGGCGCGCTGGTGGCGAAGGCGACCGGCGAGGTCTGAGGGTTGCCGAGAATGTGGGAAGTCCGGACGCCGCGAGCGGGACGGCGGCGTTTCCGCCCCCGCCCCGCTGCAGGCCGGCCACCGGGATCAGCGCGCGTTATACGCGACCTGGGTCCCGTTGGCGCTACCGATGACCGACGCGTACTGCGTCGCCGCGCTCTTCATCGCGAAGTTCCGGCAGGCGTGGACGAGGTCGGCCGAGTGGTTCGCGCAGACCGCGAACGATGCATGGGTGATGCGGCGCTTCAGCGCGGCGCGGCCTTCGACCGAGCCGAGGTTGAGGTCGGCGTACGACACCTTGGTCTGGTAGACGTCGCCGTCGGCCGTGACGAGCTTCGTCAGGCTGGCGTTCGCGGGTGTGACACCGTTGATCGCAGCGAACAGCGCGGTGGCGGCAAGGATGTGACGGATGATCATAGCAGGTCTCCTCCAGGTTCCGTTGGGGGCTTCCCAGCGACCGCCCCTCGGGCCGGTAATGACCTTGTCGCAGGAGCCGCGCGGTCGCGCTGTGTGGCACATCACAACTTTTGTGTGAGATTAACCACAATCGGCGAGTTGCTACCGCCGGAGCTAAGTGAACAGTCTTGTTTAATCGTGGGCGCCAAGACGCCGCGGAGCCATTTGTGGGCTACGGCATTTGCATCGCCTGCCCCAATCGATTGTGCAGTGCATTTTAGTGGCTTCAGACATTCTGGCGGGAGATCAACGGTTGCCTTGTGCATAATAGATGCTGGCGTCATGCGCGTTGACCAATGCACCGGTCCCGGTCCAACCAGTCGGCTGGGCGGCATTGCTGGAATTGCCAGCCAACGGTTTCTCGGAGCTGCCAGTAGTGATCGACTGCGCCCGAGCAGCGCTCGCAGTTGCACGAACGCGCTCGCTGCATCATCCTTGACCGAAATCGATTGGGGGTGACGATGGTCATAAAGCTGGTTGGCGCGGTTACGGGCTTGGCGCTGCTGGCAAGCATCGCAACGGCGCAGAGCTATACCGAGCGCCCGGCGTCGCCAAAGCTGGTGAACGAAGGGGCGAATTATGACCGGCTCAGCGTCGACATTCCTATGCGCGACGGCGTCACGCTTCATACCGTCGTCCTGACCCCGAGGGGCGCCGCGGGTGCCCCGATCCTGCTGACGCGCACTCCCTACAATGCCGAAGCGTGGACGATGAATACCAAGGCCGGCGATCTCGCCGCCGCGCTCGAAGGGTATGACAATGCCTATGACGTGATCGCCGAGGGCGGCTACATCCGCGTCGTCCAGGACATCCGCGGCAAGTACGGGTCAAAGGGCGATTATGTCATGAACCGGCCGCTGGTCGGCAGTTCGCTCAACCCGACCAAGGTCGATGATTCGACCGATTGCTACGACACGATCGAGTGGCTGGTGAAGAACCTCAAGCAGTCGAACGGCAAAGTTGGCATCATGGGCATCAGCTACGACGGCTATGAACCGCTCGTCGCGCTGATCAATCCACACCCGGCGCTCAAGGTTTCGGTGCCAATGAACCCGATGGTCGACGGCTGGCGCGGCGACGACTGGTTCCACAACGGCGCGTTCCGCCAGATGAATATGGACTATCTTTGGGAGCAGGTGGCGACCGCCGACAATTCGTCGCCATGGTTCCACAACCATGCCGACCAGTACGACGAGTTCATGGAAGCGGGCAGCGCCGGCGAGCTCGGGCGCCGCCATGGCCTCGACCAGATCGGCACGTGGCAGAAATTCACCCAGCACCCGGCGTACGACGCCTTCTGGCAGGAACAGGCGATGGATCGGATCCTCGCCAAGGCACCGCTCAAGGTGCCGGTCATGCTTGTTGCTTCGCTTTGGGACCAAGAAGATATCTATGGCGCGACCGCCGTCTACCGTGCGCTGAAGCCGCAGGACGCCGGCGGCGACATGGTCTATCTGTCGATGGGCCCGTGGTACCATGGGCAGGAGATCGACAAGGCCAGCAAGTTGGGCAACGTCGAGTGGGACCAAGACACCGGCAAATGGTGGCGGCATCAGGTGCTCGCGCCTTTCCTCGCGCACTTCCTCAAAGGCACGCCGATGGACGTCGCGCCGGTGACAGTGTTCCAATCGGGGACAAACCAGTGGCAGCGGCTAGCGGGCTGGCCCGCCGTGCCGGCGACGACGCCGCTCTATCTCAAGCCCCACGGTGGGCTCGGCTTCGCCCGCGCCGACGGACCGGCGGCAACCGAGGATTATGAAAGCGACCCGGCGCATCCGGTCGCGTTCGTATCGCGCCCGGTCGCGCCGATCGGTTATGAGGGCGATCACTGGACGACGTGGCTGACGAGCGATCAGCGCAACGCGGCGTCGCGGCCCGACGTGCTGACCTTCACGACTGAAGTACTCGGCGCGCCGGTGACGATCGCTGGAGCCCCGCAGGTTCATCTTACCGCCGCCACGAGCGGCACCGACAGCGACTGGGTGGTAAAGCTAATCGACGTCTATCCTGACCAGGTCGGCGGCGATCAGAAGATGGGCGGCTACCAGCTGGCTGTTTCGATGGACATTTTCCGTGGGCGATACCGCGAGGGGTTCGACAAGCCTGAGCCGATCGCCGCCAATCGCGCATTGGCCTATACCTTCGACCTGCCCAACGCCAACCACGTCTTCGCGAAGGGCCATCGTATCATGGTTCAGGTCCAATCGAGCTGGTTCCCGCTTTACGATCGCAACCCGCAGAAGTTCGTCCCCAACATATTCTTCGCGCGACCCGGCGATTATCAGAAAGCAACCCAGCGCGTCACGGTGGCGGGGCCGAGCGCAAGCTTCATTGCGCTGCCAGTGGTGAAATAGTCAGGTTGAGATCGTCACCACGGTGATCGGGATGAACAAACGGCCACTTCTCGAACACTAGGCCAACATTTATGTATAGGGTGGCATTCGAGCCGCTTTACCGTAGCTGGACGGGCGTCCGTTGCTGCTAAGGAACGTCGGACTTCCAGTAACTGTCCCGCTATCGGTCCTCGTCGCCGCAAAGGTGGGGTGCGATCGGCGACTCATCTCGACGCGACTGTCAGCAGGATTTGATTCATCCACTAAGCCGAAGACCTGTCTGCGGCGTACGCTGCTAGGAACCGATCTACCCCAATGGCAACACGTTCTGGGATGCTGGCCACGACGGCGGCATGATCGATGCCGAGCATAAGCCGGTAGTTTGTCATTCCCTGCCAGATACCGAACAACAGTTCGGCGGCAATGCGCGGTTCGTCTATCGTGATGGATGCCGCCAAAGGGCTGCTCAGGATCGCCGTCAAATTGGCGTGCGTCCGGCCCGGCCCAGCCTCGTAAAACATTCGGGCCAGCTCCGGATCGCGCCGAAGTTCGCCGGACAAGGCGCTGTAGAAATCGACCGCCCCGCTGCTCGTCAGAAACGTCATGATGCCTGTGCCGAACGCGATCAACACGTCGCGGAGCGTCGCACTCGCCGATGTCGCCGGGGCCAGCGCTTGCGCCGCCTCAATCTTGGCCATCTCGCGCCGCACGCCTTCCTGAAATAGCGCGCGCTTGTCGGGGAAGTAGGCATAGACCGTCATCTTGGCGACGCCAGCCTCGGCCGCGATCGTGTCAACGGTCACGCCCTCAACCCCACGGGCGAGGAACAGTCGCCAGCTGGTCTCGAGGATCGCCTCGACTTTGGCCGGATCGCGCGGGCGCCCTGGCGGGCGGGTTGGCTGCGGCATTTGCGTCATCATTGGGAGCTTGACCCCTCACCATCTAGATAACTAGATATACGTGTCTGTTTAATATTCTGGAGTTGATCATGCTCGCCCTGGCCGCCGCGACCAAGGGAAAACCCGATTATGGCTGGGATGCTCCTGGCATCATGCTCGGCTTTCTCGCGGCGGGAACAGTGGTGGTTGTCGGCAGCCTCGGGCTCGCCCATTGGGAACCCTTCGCCTTTGCTCGGACCGTGGGAATCGTGATGGCCGTCGTCGGGGCGGCGCCGCTGCTCCTCGGCTTCGCGATGCTGCAGTACCGCCTTGCGGGCAAGCTGCGCACCCGCGATGCGATGCTCGACCTGTTCGACTGGCGTGGCGACGAGATCGTGCTCGACGTCGGCACCGGCGCAGGGATGCTGATGATTGGCGCGGCGAAGCGCCTTGATCGCGGAGGCCGGGCAATCGGCATCGACATCTGGTCGGCGAAAGACCTCAGTAACAACTCGGCGGCCGCGACCCACCACAATATTGCGATCGAGGGGGTCGGCAATCGCACCGACGTACGTACCGACGACGCCACCAAACTGTCGTTCGCGGACGCGTCGTTCGATGCGGTGGTGTCGCTGCTCTGCCTGCACAACATCGAGGCCAAGCCCGATCAGGCAAGGGCGTGCCGTGAGATCGCGCGCGTGCTCAAGCCGGGCGGTCGCATCGTCATCGGCGACTATGTGCCGACGCATAACTATGCCGCCGCACTCAGGAGCGCCGGGCTGACGGTTGAGCGCTCCGCGTCGGCGTTCGGCGTCGCTGGCGCACTGATGTGGCTGCTCGTTGCCGACAAACCGCTCGCGAGGTCCTGATGCGCACCGTTACCTTCCCGAGTCTCGACGGTCACTGGTCGCCGATCACTGCTGCCAAGCAGCTGAAGCGCGGCAAGCCGCTCGCATTGATATTCGACGGCGTACCAGTGGTCGCATTCCGCGACGAAGCCGGTCGCGCCTGCGCGCTCGTCGACCGTTGTCCGCATCGCAGCGTCAAGCTCTCGATAGGTACGCTGCC
>CAXTPH010000105.1:0-8625 GCA_964245955.1 uncultured Sphingomonadaceae bacterium
TCGCTGACCTCGCGGATTTCGATCGAGGAGGTTCGCGGGGCCAACGTCAGCACGTCGCTGACGAACGTCTCGACGTCGACGGCGACCAATACCGCCAACATCAGTGCGCTGACCAACGGTACCGCGGGTATCATCCAGGCGCACAACGACGGCGGCTTTGCCTTCCCGGTGGCCTCGGGGGCGAATTCGCTCGCGGCCGGCTACGGGTCGAGCGCCACGGCCGATGGCGCGTTCGCGGCGGGCACCCAGGCATCGGCCACCGGGGTCGAATCGGTCGCAATCGGGCGGCTCGCGCAGGCGAACGGCGGCGCAGCGGTGTCGATCGGTTCGCGCAATATCGCCACCGGCAACGGTGCGGTCGCGATCGGTGATCCGAACACCGCCACCGGGACCGGCGCGGTCGCGATCGGTGCCAACAACACCGCCAATGGACAGGGGACGGTCGCGCTCGGCAACCAGAGCGTCGCCAGCGGCCAAAGCGCGGTGGCGATCGGCGACTCGGCGGTTGCCGGGGTCGCCGGCGCGGTCGCGATCGGCCAGAGCGCCAGCTCGACCGGCGCGCGCTCGGTGGCGGTCGGCGCGGGATCGACCGATGGCGGCCAGGCCGGGGTATTCGCGGTCGGCGGCACGGCGACAGGAACCCAGCGCAAGGTGGTCAATGTCGCGGCGGGAACGCTGTCGGCGACTTCGACCGACGCGATCAACGGTAGCCAGCTCTTCGCCCTGTCGGCGAGCGTCGATACCCGCTTCGCCAACCTGTTCACCAACAACAGCACCGCGGTGAACGGCTTTGCCGCCGGCAACGGCTCGTCGGCGGCGACCAACAGCACGGCACTCGGCACCAACGCTGCAGCGAGCGGGACCGGATCGTTCGCCGGCGGCTACAACGCGACGGCGGCGGGGATGAACTCGGTGGCGATCGGCAACGGCGCGGTCGTCACGCCGGCCGCGACCGGTTCGATCGCGATCGGCTCGGGTTCGATCGCGGGCGCGCCGAACACGGTGTCGTTCGGGACGCCCGGTAACGAGCGCCGCCTGACCAATGTCGCGCCGGGTATCCTCAGCACCGACGCGGCAACGATCGGGCAGTTGAGCTCGGTCCAGCGCGACGAGCGGCGGACGCGCGGCGGGGTCGCGATGGCGCTCGCCGCGGCGACGGTCAACCTGCCGCTCGAGCCGGGCGAGATGGGCCTCGTCGGCGGCGTCGGCTACTTCCGCGGCCAGACCTCGCTCAACATGAAGTACGAGGCGCGCCCGGGGACGAACTGGATCGTCGGTGCCGGGATCGGGGTCAGCACCCGCGAGGGCGACGTCGGGGCCTCGGCGGGCATCGGCTACAAGTGGTAGCGCGATCGACGACACTGCGGCGCGTCGTCGATGATGACGCGCCGCGTTCGTTGGGCTAGACGCGCGCTATGACAAGTCTCCGGGTGGGCGTGACGTTTGGTCGGGGGAGCGACGATCTCACCGACCTCCTCTGGTCGTCGGGGATCAACCAGAACGCGGTGCTGCTGCTGCTGCTGCTCCAGCGGCTGTCGGGGGTTGCCGAAGTCGTTGCGGTCGACTGTTCGGGCAAGCCGCCGCCCCACCCACTCGCGGCGTGGGCCGGTGTGCCGACGATCACGCCCGACGTCGCGGCAGCCCGACTCGATGTCATCATCGAATGCGGCATGCGCGCCTCTGCCGACGACATGCAGCGCTTCCGCGATCGCGGCGGACGCCTCGTCTCGTATATGGCGGGCAACAGCATGGCGATGAACTTCGAGGCCGTCGCCAGCTCGGTTCCCTACGGCGAAATCCTCTCCGACGTCGCGTTCGACGCGGTCTGGATCACGCCGCAGCACTGGCACATGAACCGTGCCCATTGCGTCCTGACCCGCTCCAGCCGGGTAGAGATCGTCCCGCATATCTGGGAGCCGATCTTCATCGAGGCCCGCGCCCGCTCGGCGGGGCTGTCGCCTTTCTACAAGGAAGGCGATGCGAACCAACCGGCCCGCATCGGCATCCTTGAGCCGAACGTCAACGTTCTCAAGACCTTCCATCTGCCCTTGCTGGTGGCAGAGGAGGCGTTCCGCGCCGCGCCTGAGGCGATCAAGAGCGTCCTGCTGTTCAACACCCACACGCTGACGAGCATGCCGCACTTCGTCGAGCTCGTCGCGTCGCTCGATCTGTTTCGGGCCGGCAAGCTGTTCGCCGAAGGGCGTTTTCCCATCTCCGACGTGCTCCAGCGCCATATCGACGTGGTGATCGTCCACCAGTGGGAGAACGACCTCAACTATCTCTATTGGGATGTCCTGTGGAGCGGGCACCCGCTGATCCACAATTCGCCGTCGATCGAGGGCGCGGGCTATGCCTATGCCTCGTTCGATCCGGCCGACGGTGGCCGGGTGCTGGTCGATGCGCTTGCCCGGCATCGCGGACGCGCCGCCGCCGCCCGGGCGGAAGCGCTCGAGTTCCTGCGGCGGTTCAGCATCGATTCGCCCGATGTCCGGGCGCGGCACGAGGACCTGCTGGCGGGGGTGATGGGATGACCGTCTTGCTCCGCTTCGGCTCGGTGCTGGCGCTCGCCGCGGTGCTCGCTTCGCCCGCGGGCGCGGCCCCGCCGGCTGGCGTCGCCGGCGGGTTCCGGACGAACGCCTCGCCGATCCAGCGGCTCAATGCGGCGCTCGCGCAGATCAAGCTGACCGCATGCGCCAGCGTCTTCCAGCAGGCGGGGGCGTTCATCTTCGAGACGGGCGAGGCGAATTTCACCGTCCAGCCGCTTGGCCCCGATACCAATCGCTGGCCAACGGTCGTGACGATCGAAAGCAGCCACGCCGCGACGGCGCAGACGAAGGCGCCGCAGACGCGACTGACGACGCTGATTGTCGCCCCGGCGGGCACGTGTTCGGGGCTGTACCAGCAGGTGATCTACTGGCCGGAAAGCTGCGCCGCGCTCAAGGCGAGGGTGTTCGCCGGCTTCAGTCCCGAAAAGCCGCTGCTCGCCAAGGTGATGGCGAGCGAAGCCAATCCCGGCCTGCAGCTGTACCTGACGCCGGCCGGGGCGGCCGGCTGTATCTCGGTCAAGAAAGAGCTGATCGGATGACGCGCGGCGCGGCAGGCTATTCGATCGGCATCACCATCACGGTCGGCGCGGGCGGCGACCTCGGGCTGTACGAGAATGGCCTGCGGCAGAACGTGATCTTCCTTTACCAGATGTTCGCCGCCGCGCCCGGTTGCCGCCGCGTCCACCTGCTCAACCACGGCGACGGTGAGTTCGCCGGCTGGCCGCCCGACCTCGGCATGGACGACGTCCCGGTGGTCCGCACGCGCGACGTCGCCGACGACCTCGACGTCATCATCATCCTCGGCGCGAACATCGGCGTCGACGAGCTCGGGCCGCTGCGCGACCGCGGCGTTCGGATCATCGGCTACAAGGGCGGCAACGCCGCGGTCATCTCGTTCGAGGCGGTGACGTCGCCCAAGACCCGCGCCGACGCCGAGCGCTATTTCGACATCGACTATTACGACGCGCTGTGGATGACGCCGCAGCATCTGAACACCTATGGCGGCTGGTGCCGGACATTGTACCGGATGCCGGTCGAGCCGGTGCCGCAGGTCTGGGCGCCGACCTTCATCGACAACCGCGCCAAGCAGCTCGACGGCCGGTTCGGCTACCGCCCCGGGTCGGCGGCGTGGCGGATCGGCATCATGGAGCCGAACATCACGGTGATGAAGACGAGCCATTTCGCCATGCTCGTCGCCGAAGCCGCGTGGCGCGTCCGGCCGGAGGCGTTCAAGGCGATCTACGTTTCGAACGCGACGCCGCACCTCGAAAAGCCGCATTTCCAGAGCTTCGGCAAGGCGATGCGGGCGTCGCAGGCGGGGATCATGACGTTCGAGCCGCGCTTCGTCTCGGCCGACTTCCTCGCAAACCACTGCGACGCGGTGGTGACGCACCATTGGGAGAACGGGCTCAACTACCTCTATTACGAGGTGCTTCACGGCGGCTACCCGCTGATCCACAATTCCGAATTCCTGCGCGACTACGGTTACTATTATCCCGACTTCGCGGCCGATGTCGGGGGCGAAGTGCTGCTCGAGGCGTTTCGTACCCACGATGCCAACCTCGACGCGTATCGCGCGGCGAACGCCGGGTTGGTCGCGCGGCTGGCACCCGCCAATCCGGCGAACGTCGCGCTCCACGAGCGGCTGGTCGAAGACGTGCTGGCGGCGCCGCCGCGCCGGTAGCAGCGGGCGACAACGCCGGCGCTACCAGCGTGTCAGCCGCGGCAGGACCAGCCGGGCGATCGCCGCGACGAGCAGGATCGCGACCGCGAACCACACGGCGACGTACAGCGGGTCGTCGTGCGGGCAGGCGAGAACGAAGACCGCGCCGCCCCACGCCGCGGCGGTCAGCCCGACCGCCGCCGCTGTGCCGCCGGGATCGGTCGGCGCGCCCCGGCGCATCAGGATGCCAAGCGCGAGCAGCGCGGGCAGGCTGAGCACGACGACCGCGCCGACGCAGCGCAGCCCCTCGCGCCAGTCGAGCCGGATGAGCAGCGGCCCGACGCCGGCGCTTGCGGCGTCGATCCCCCAGCCGGCGGCGATCGCGACCGCGGCGGCGATCGCGAACCCGCGCAGGCCGCGGCGGGGCGACCGGGTCGGGTCGAACGCGGCCATGGCGGTGACGCCGCCGACGGCCACGAGGATGACGAGACTCGCCGCCTTCCACCAGAACGCCATCCGCCCCATCGCCACCGGCATGTCGGGGCGCATCCCGCGCACCCAGACGTAGAGCCCGATCTCGATCAGCCCGAGCACGGCAAGCATCGCGGCGTCACGCAGCGGCAGCCGGCGCCGCACCGGCCGCAGGCCGCCGGCCAGCCGTTCGATCAGGGGGTCCGGCGTATCGTCCACGGTCCTATTCGCCATCGTCATGTCCTTCGAGATCTTCGGCGGCGAGGCGCTTGGCGAGACGCGCAATGCCGCGATAGATGTTGACCTTGACGAGGCTCGGCGACTGTCCGGTCCGGGCCGCGGTCTCCTCGATGCTCAGCCCCGTCAGTTTGACGAGCCGGATCGCCTCGGCCTGGGCCGGCTTGAGCTCGCCGAGCAGCGCGGTCAGTACGGTCGCGCTGGTCACCGCCGCTTCGTGGTCGCCGACCGACAGGTCGTCGGGCAGTTCGTCGGCGGCGCTTCGCTTCATTGCCCGCAGCCGGTCGATCCACTTGTAGCGCGCGATCGCCGCGAGCCACGGACCGAAGGCGCGGTCGGGATCATAGGTGTGGCGCTTGGTGTGGAGCGCGATCATCGCCTCCTGCACCGCGTCGTCGACCGATCCCGGCGGCAGGCGGCGGGCGTAATAGCGCAACAGCCACGGGCGGACCTCGGCGAGCAGCCGCCGGTACGCGCCGCCGTTGCCGGCCTGCGCCGCCCGCATCAGCGAACCCCATTCGTCCCCGTTCACGCGCGACTCCTGCCGGTCGGCCCCGACCATAGATGGCGCCAGTCCGCGCGGGAATGCACGGACCACGCCCAGGGCTTGCGATGCGGGCACGGACGATGTTCGCGCGCCGCCATGGCGGGGTTACAGGACGCCGACGGCGTGCCGTGAAAGTGGCGTGACCGCGACCCTTTTCCTGCTTAGGGTTTCGCTATGGCGGCGCGAGCTGACCGCGGCGACCCGGCTGCCGTTGGGCGTGTTTCTCGCGGCGGCGACGTGGATCGTCGCGCTAATCGGTTAGCCGATGCGGCGCGACCTCAGAATGGGACGTCGTCGTCGAGGTCGTCGCTGAAGCTGCCGCCGCCGAACGCGGGCTTCTTTGCCGGCGCGTTGCCGCCGCCGCTGTCCCGCCCGCCATAACCGCCGCCGCTCTCGCGCCCGCCGCCATAGCCGCCGCCGCTATCGCGGTCGCCGCCGCCTTCGCGGCCGTCAAGCAGCGTCAGGTTGCTGTTGAAGTTCTGCAGCACGACCTCGGTCGTGTACTTGTCGGCGCCCGACTGGTCCTGCCACTTGCGCGTCTGGAGCGAGCCCTCGAGATAGACCTTGCTGCCCTTCTTCAGATACTGGCTGGCGATCTTGCCGATGCCTTCGTTGAAGATGACGACGTTATGCCACTCGGTCTTTTCCTTGCGCTCGCCCGAGCCCTTGTCGCGCCACGTCTCCGACGTCGCGAGGCTGAACTTGACCACGCGCCCGCCGTTGCCGAATTCCTTGGTCTCGGGGTCCTTCCCCAGATTGCCGACGAGAATGACCTTGTTGACGCCCGCCATGACTTCTCCTTTGCGATCCAATAGAACGTATGGTGAACGCATATTACGATGCGACGTGCAAGTCGAGTCGACTGCATAGTACCTTGGTTATCGTATGAGAAACCGGGTAAGGGGAAGAGAGGCGGTTGACATCGGACACCGTTTGGACCGGTCCCGATACCGTGGCAGGTTTTGTCGACCGCCTCCTTCGTCCGCCGAACGGGTGGAACCGCCGGCTGCATTATCTTAGCGCGCAATCTTGAAAATGCGACTGTCTTACGCCAGCATAACGCTAGTGTATTAGCCGTACATTACGGTACGCGCTGCGGTGGCGGAGGACTAGATGGCGGGCGAGATCGAGGCGATGGGCGCGTTCACGACCGCCGGCCTCGCCGCGTCGACGCTCGACGGGCCGCAGTCGCATCCGGCGCGGCGCGGGGCGGCGGCGCGCCCGATCCGCGGCAAGGCCGAGTTTCACGCCGACCCGCACGACATCGCCCACGGCGCATGCGCCAACTGCGGCACGGCGCTGACCGGGAATTTCTGCCACGCCTGCGGGCAGTCGGCACACGTCCACCGCAGTGTCGGGCATATCTTCGAGGAATTCCTCCACGGCATCTGGCATTTCGACAGCAAGGCGTGGGCAACGCTGCCACGGCTGGTCTTCCGCCCCGGCCGGCTGACCCGCGATTATGTCTATGGCAAGCGCGCCGGCTACATCGCGCCGCTCGCGTTGTTCCTGTTCTCGATCTTCCTGATGTTCTTCGTCTTCGGGATGCTCGGCGGCCCCGACATCAACGGCGCGCTCAACGCGGCGGGGGGCAAGCCGGTCGCCGAGGCGCGCAGCAACGTCGCCGATGCCAAGGCCGAGGTCGCCGACGCCCAGAACGAGATCGCCGAGGCCAAGTCCGACAGCGACACGACACCCGCCGACATGGCCAAGCTGACCGCGACGCTCGCGACCGACCAGGCGGCGCTCGCCGCGGCCGAGAAGACGCTCGCTTCGGTCAAGGCCAACACGCCGGCGCTGACGGACGCCAAGGGCAAGACAACGACGTGGCAGGAGCAGCTTGCCGAAGCCGCGCAGGCGGGCAAAATCAACGTCAACACCGGTAACGCGACGATCGATTCGCGCATCAAGGAGGCGCTCAAGAACCCGGACTTCGCGCTCTACCGGATCGAGCAGAAGGCGTACAAGCTGAGCTTCCTGCTGATCCCGCTGTCGCTGCCGGTGTTGTGGCTGATGTTCGTCTTCCGTCGCGACGTCCACACCTACGACCACGTCGTCTTCGCGCTTTATTCACTGTCGTTCATGTCGCTGCTGTTCATCGTCATCGCGCTGCTGGCGAAGCTCGACCCGCTCGCGGGTATGCACGTCGACAGCAACAGCAAGGGCGTTTCGGGCGGGATCGCCGGTGCGCTGACCTTTGCGATCCCGGTGCACATGTACGCGCAATTGAAGGGGGCGTACCGGCTCGGCTGGTTCGGCGCGCTGTGGCGGACCTTCGTCCTCGTGATCGCGTCGATGATCACCTTGTCGCTGTTCGCCGCCTTGATCGTGGTCATCGGGCTCGCAGACTGATCTCGCGGTCGTTCGCGCACGCACACTCCTTCGTCATTCCCGCGAAGGCGGGGACCCATATTCCAGAGATTTGCCGGTGTCGCACACCGCTATACGACTGCAGCGTCTTCTGACGACCGGTCGGGGTTATGGGTCCCCGCCTGCGCGGGGATGACGCGGTCGTGGGCGTGACCTACCCCAGCCCGCGCGCGATCCAGTACGTCGCGCCGGCGCCGACGTACGCCATCGCGAACAGGTACGCGAACATGAACCCCGGCCACTTCCAGCCGCCGGTCTCGCGCCGCGTCACCGCGAGCGTCGACAGGCATTGCGGCGCGAAGACGTACCACGCGAGAAAGGCGAGCGCGGTCGGCAGCGTCCACGCCGCGTGCAGCCGCTGGACGAGCCCCTCGGGATGCTCGGCGTCGGCATCCAATGAATAGACCGTGCCGAGCGCGCTAATCGCGACTTCGCGCGCCGCCATGCCGGGGACGAGCGCGAGCGCGATCTCTTTGTTGAAGCCGATCGGGCGGAACACCGGCTCGAGCGCGGCGCCGATATGCCCGGCGACCGAATAGTCGATCGCCGGCAGCGTCGCGTTCGCCGGCGGCTTCGGCCACGTCGCCAGCGCCCATAGCGCGACGGTCGAGACGAGGATGATCCCGCCGGCACGCGCGAGGAACGCCCATGCCTTCTGGTACAGGCCGATGCCGATGTCGCGCGGCGCGGGCCATTGATATTTGGGCATCTCCATCAGGAAAGTCGGGGTCGGCCCCTTCGTCACCGTCCGGCGGAGCACCCATGCCGCCGCGAGCGCACCGGCGACGCCG
>CAXTPH010000106.1:0-8603 GCA_964245955.1 uncultured Sphingomonadaceae bacterium
TAGAAGGCGCCGAACGCGACGTAATCCGCCCCCGCCTCGCCCGCTTCCATCGCGAGGTGGCGGCTGTCGTGGCACGTCACGCCGATCTGCGCGTCGGCGCCGAGCAGCGCCCGGGCATCCTGCACCCGCCCGTCGGACTGGCCGAGGTGCACCCCGTCGGCGCCACACGCCTTGGCGAGGTCCATCCGGTCGTTGAGCAGGAAGGCGACCTCGTACTCGTTGCAGATCGGCAGCAACGTCTCCGCCGCGCGAAGGATCGCGTCGTCGCCGACGTCCTTCATCCGCAACTGGAACGCCGCGACCGGCCCGGCGCCGAGCGCCGCGCGCAGCCGGTCGGCGAAGCCGTCGTCGATCGCCGGCGGCGAGACGATGTACAACTGGCACTTCGGCCGCCGCTGTCGCTCGAACCGGTCGCCGAAGCCGGGGTCGAGCGGAATCAGTTCGCTATCGGCGTCGGCCGGATCGCTCACTCGGCCCCCATGTAGATCGCGACGATCTTGTCGAGCATCGCCAGCGCCTCGGCGCGCGGGCGCTGAAAGGTGTTGCGGCCGATGATCGAGCCATTGCCGCCGCCATCGCGGATGTCGCGCGCGTCCTGATAGACCGCGTCGGCCCCCTTCGCCGCGCCGCCCGAGAAGACGACGATGCGGCGGCCGTTGAAGCACGCCTGGCGGACATGCGCGACGCGCTTCGCCTGCGTCGACCAGTCACCGTCCTCGTACGCCTTCTTCGCGTCCTTCTGCTCGATATGGTCGGTCGGCAGCTTGACCTTGATGATGTGCGCCCCCGCAAGCGCCGCCATGTGCGCGGCATAGGCGCCGACATCGAGCGCGAGTTCGCCCGCCTTCGAGATGTCGCCGCCGCGCGGATACGACCAGATGACGGTGGCGATTCCGACCGACTTCGCCTCGGCCGACAGCTCGCGGATTTCCTCCATCAGCTCGAAGATCTCGCTGCTGCCGGGGTAGATGGTGAAGCCGATCGCCGCGCAGCCGAGGCGCAGCGCGTCGTCGACGCCGCCGGTCACCGCCTGGTCGATCGAGGTCGACCAGCTGTTCGAACTGTTGACCTTGAGGATCGTCGGAATCTGGCCGGCGAAGGTGTCGGCCCCCGCCTCGAGCATCCCGAGCGGCGCGGCATACGCCGACAGCCCGGCATCGATCGCGAGCTGGAAGTGATAATGCGGGTCGTACGCGTCGGGATTGACCGCGAAGCTCCGCGCCGGCCCGTGCTCGAACCCCTGGTCGACCGGCAGGATGACGAGCTTGCCGGTCCCGCCGAGCCGCCCCTGCATCAGGATGCGGGCGAGGTTCGCCTTGGTGCCGGGATTATCGGATTCGTAATTGGCGAGGATGGCGCGGACGGCGGGGGTCATGGGTGGCTCCGAAAGTTCGACTGGAAGGCGATAGCCGCCAAGGCTCGATGGGGCAACGCGCTACAGATCGAGCCAGCGGCGAAGAGCGTCATCGACGCGACGCATCACTCCGGGGCTGGCGTGGCCGATTAGCGGACCGAGATTTGCGACCTTGACGGTTTCGATCAGGTCGACTTCGACCTCGCTCAAACGTTCGAGGCCGTTGTCTGCGTCAGGTGGGATGGGAACACGAATTTGCGGAATGCCGCGCAGGTGCGATGTCACTGGACACACTGTGACGTAGACCAACGCCGGCAGGGCCAATTCCGACTGAACAACGAGGCACGGTCGGGCCTTGCTCGCAATGCTTCCAGGCTCCCGCACGATATAAAGGTCGCCACGTTTCAAACCGGTGGACCGTTCTCACCCCAGTCATAGCCGCCGTCTTCTTCGTCGAGCGCACTACAAAGGCTGGCGGAGCTCGCGGCAACCCACGCGGCATCCTCGGCGGTGTAACTCCGGTTCAACGCAGCCACCTGCCGTCGGAACTCGGCGTCCTCGTCATGGCGGTCAAGATAGTCGCGTACCGCCTCGCGGGCGATGTCGCTCTTGCTCCGTCCGGTCCGCCGCGCGAGCAGAGCGAGTTGTCGCTGCAACTCGGGCTCCAGCCGCAATCCAAGGGTCGATGCCGGCTTTTCGACGACGTGTTCGGGAACGTTCAACATGTTCAACAGATAGAAACGCCATCTAGCCGAGTCAACGCCCGAAGTGCACTTCGGCCACCTGGACGAACAGCTCGAAGATATGTTCGGCGATCTCGCACGCGGTCTTTTCAGGCATCGTCGCGAGGGTATTCGCCACGGCGCCGGTCTTGATCGTGCCGTTGACGTCGAGCACCGCCCCCGCCGCGGTGATCCGCGCGACGATGTCGTTGTACAAGATGCGGCTTTCGGGCGGGAACTCCTCGCCCTTCAAGTCGCGGAAGCCGCGGAACGCCTCGCCGATGCGGTCGTG
This sequence comes from uncultured Sphingomonadaceae bacterium, assembly GCA_964245955.1. GTDB lineage: Bacteria > Pseudomonadota > Alphaproteobacteria > Sphingomonadales > Sphingomonadaceae > Polymorphobacter_B. Next base: position 2,369 of record CAXTPH010000106.1, read on the forward strand.
GATCGGGTCGGCCGAGCGCGCCAACTTCCATGCGGCGGGGTAGAGCTTCTCCCACAGGCGGTCGATATCGATCATGCGTCACCCCCGAGTGCAACAACCCCCGGCAGCGCCTTCCCCTCCATCCATTCGAGGAAGGCGCCGCCCGCGTTCGACACGAAGGTGAAGCCATCGGCGACACCGGCGTGGTTGAGCGCGGCGACAGTATCGCCGCCGCCGGCGACCGATACCAGCCCCTCCGCGGTCAGCGCGGCGGCGATCCGCGCGAGTGCGACGGTCGCCTTGTCGAACGGCTCGATCTCGAACGCACCGAGGGGGCCGTTCCAGACCAGCGTCTTGCACGTCTTGAGCACGTCGCCGAGCATCTCCACCGCCGCCGGGCCGAGGTCGAGGACCATCGCGTCGGCGGGGATCTCATGGACGTTGACCGTGCGATGCGCCGCGCCGGCCTTGAACTCGGTCGCGACGACGACGTCGTACGGTAGATGGACGGTACAGTTTGCCGCCGCGGCGCGCGCCAGCACATCGAGCGCGGTCGCCGCCATGTCGTGCTCGCACAACGACTTGCCGACGTTTATGCCGCGCGCGGCGAGGAAGGTGTTGGCCATCGCGCCGCCGATGATCAGATGGTCGACCTTGGTCACGAGGTGGAGCAGCACGTCGAGCTTCGACGATACCTTCGACCCCCCGACGACCGCGGCAACCGGGTGAACCGGCGCGCCGAGCGCCTGGTCGAGCGCAACGAGCTCGGCTGCCATCTCGCGCCCGGCGAAGGCGGGGAGAACGTGCGCGAGCCCTTCGGTCGAGGCATGCGCGCGGTGCGCGGCCGAGAAGGCATCGTTGACATAGAGATCGCCGAGCGCTGCGAGGCCCGCGACGAAATCGGGCGCATTGGCCTCCTCGCCCGCGTGGAATCGGGTGTTCTCGAGGACGGCGATGTCGCCGGGGTGCATCGCCTCCACCGCCGCCGCCGCGACTGGACCGACGCAGTCGGCGACGAACGCGACCGGGCGGCCGAGGACGTCGGCGAGCGCGACCGACACCGGGCGGAGCGACAGACTGGCGTCGACCCCCTTGGGCCGCCCGAAGTGCGACAGGACGAGGACGATCGCGCCGGCGTCGGCGAGCTCGGCGATGGTCGGCACCGCCGCACGCAACCGCGACACGTCGCCGACGACGCCGTGCTCCATCGGCACGTTGAGGTCGTCGCGGACGAGGACGCGCTTGCCGCGGACGTCGCCGAGATCGTCGAGCGTCCTGAACATCAGACCAGGCTGGCCATCAGCAGCGTCGTGTCGACCATGCGGTTCGAGAAGCCCCATTCATTATCGTACCAGCTGACGACGCGGACCAGCTTCTTGTCGAGTACGGTCGTCTCGAGGCTGTCGATCGTCGACGACGCCGGGTCGCCGTTATAGTCGCGGCTGACCAGCGGCTCGTCCGAATAGACGAGAATGCCCTTGAGATCGGCGGTTTCCGACGCCGCCTTCAACGCGGCGTTGACCTCCTCGATCGTCGTGTCGCGCGACGGGGTGAAGGTGAAGTCGACGAGGCTGACGTTCGGCGTCGGCACGCGGACCGAGGTGCCGTCGAGCTTGCCCTTCAATTCGGGAATGACCTCGCCGACGGTGCGCGCAGCGCCGGTCGTCGTCGGGATCATCGACACCGCGGCGGCGCGGGCCCGCCTGGGGTCCTTGTGCATCTGGTCGAGCAGGGCCTGGTCGTTGGTGTAGCTGTGGATCGTCAGCATCAGCCCGCGCTCGACGCCGATCGCCTCATGCATCACCTTGACGATCGGGGCCAAGCAGTTGGTCGTGCACGATGCGTTCGACACGACGGTATGCCCGGCTTCGAGCTTCTGATGGTTGACGCCATAGACGACGGTCAGGTCGACACCCTTGCCGGGAGCCGAGATCAGCACCTTCTTCGCGCCCGCGGTCAGGTGCGCGCGCGCCTTGTCGGCGTCGGTGAACAGCCCGGTGCATTCGAGCGCGATGTCGACGCCGAGCTCGGCGTGCGGCAGCTTGGCCGGGTCGCGCTCGGCGGTGACGCGGATGCGCTTGCCGTCGACGATCAGGTCGCTGCCGTCGACGACGACGGTACCGGCGAAGGTCCCGTGGACCGAATCGCGCTTGAGCAGCAGCGCGTTGGTCGCGATGTCGGCAAGGTCGTTGATCGCGACGACCTCGATATCGGCGCCGGTCTCCTTGGCGCGCGCGATAATCGCGCGGAGCACGAGCCGTCCGATCCGGCCGAAACCGTTGATCGCTACCTTGGTCATTATCTAAGTGCTCCTGTCAGGCGGGTCAGCGGTAGTCGCGGCCCAGCATGGGCCGGATCCGTGCCGCGATCTTCGGCGGGGTAATCCCGAAATGGTCGTACAAGACATCCGCCGGTGCGGACGCGCCGAAACGGTTGATGCCGATCATCAGGCCGTCGCCGACGTGGCGCTCCCAGCCCATCGTCACGCCGGCCTCGACCGACACCTTGAGGACACCGTGCGGCAGCAGGTCGTCGCGATACGGCGCATCCTGCCGGTCGAAATTCTCCCAACACGGCATCGACACGACGTCGCAGCCAACCCCCTCGGCCTCGAGCAGCGCGGCGGTCGCGGCGGCGATATGGACCTCGGAACCGGTCGCGATGAGGACGACCTGGCGCGGCGCGGTCGCGGCGGTCAGGCGATAGCCGCCCTTCGCACACAGGTTCTCATCTGAAGCGGTCAGCCGCAGCTGCGGCAGGTTTTGCCGCGACAGAGCCAAGACCGACGGGCGATGCTCGTCAGCGATCGCGAGCGCCCAGCATTCCGCCGTTTCAACCGCGTCGGCCGGACGATAGACCGCAAGGTTCGGGATCGCACGCAGCGACGCGAGATGCTCGACCGGCTGATGCGTCGGCCCGTCCTCGCCGAGCCCGATGCTGTCGTGGGTCAGGACGTAGATCACCCGCGTCTGCTGCAGCGCCGACATGCGGATCGCGTTGCGCATGTAATCCGAGAAGACGAGGAAGGTGCCGCCGAACGGCAGGCACTGCCCGTGGAGCGCGATGCCATTCATCGCCGCCGCCATGCCGAACTCGCGGATGCCGTGATAAAGGTAGCGCCCGTCGTAGCTGTCGCGCGTAAACGGCTGTAACGCCTTGGTCTTGGTGTTGTTCGACCCCGTCAGGTCAGCCGAACCGCCGATCATGCTCGGCGCGATCGGCGTGACGACGTCGAGCACCAGCTCCGACGCCTTGCGCGTCGCGATCGTCTGCGGCGCGGCGATCAGGCCGGCGATGTGCGCGTCGATCGCATCGTAGGCGGCCTGCGGCGGCTGGCCCGAGACGCGGCGTTCGAAACCGGCGCGCACCGTGTCGTCCGCCGCCGCCAGCCGTGCGTCCCACGCCTCGCGGTCGGCCCGGCCGCGCCCGCCCGCGTCGCGCCACGCGGCGAGGATGTCGTCGGGCACTTCGAACGGCGCCGCGGTCCAGCCGAGCGCTTCGCGCGCGCCGGCGATCTCGGCCGCGCCCAATGGCGAACCGTGCGCGCCGCTGGTGCCCGCCTTCTTCGGCGCGCCGAAGCCGATCGTCGTGCGGCACGCGATAAGCGTCGGACGCAGATCGGCCTTGGCCGCGGTCAGCGCCGCGTCGACCGCAGCGAAATCCATGCCGTCGCACGACAGCACCTGCCAGCCGGCGGCGTCGAAGCGCTTGGCGGTGTCCTCGCTCGTCGACAGGCTGGTCGGCCCGTCGATCGAGATGCGGTTGTCGTCCCACAGCACGATCAGCCGCCCGAGCCCGAGGTGCCCGGCGAGGCCGATCGCCTCGTGGCTGATGCCCTCCATCAGGCAGCCGTCGCCGGCGATCACCCACGTATGGTGGTCGACCAGCGCGTCGCCGTAGACCGCATTGAGGTGGCGCTCGGCGATCGCCATGCCGACCGCGGTGGCGAGCCCCTGTCCGAGCGGGCCCGTCGTCGTCTCGACGCCTTCGAGCTCGAAATTCTCCGGGTGGCCGGCGCAGGGCGACCCGAGCTGGCGGAAATTCTCGATGTCGGTGATCGTTGGGCGGGCGTAACCGGTCAGGTAGAGCAGCGCATAGATCAGCATCGATCCATGGCCGGCCGACAGGACGAAGCGGTCGCGGTCGGCCCACTTCGGCTGCGCGGGATCGAACTTCAGATGCCGTGTGAACAGCGCGGTGGCGGCGTCGGCCATGCCCATCGGCATGCCGGGATGCCCGGAATTCGCCCGTTCGACCGCATCCATCGCCAGCGCGCGGATCGCATTCGCCATCGGGCGGTTAAGGTCGGACATCGGCGAGGGGAACCTTGGGAGCGACTCGGGAGCGGCGCGCGGCGCACCATGGCGACGCCCCTGCGGCGGGTCAATATTTGACGCTTCCCCTCGTGGTTTCGTATCCAGCGCCGGGGGGTGCGCATTTTCAGGAGTTTGCCGGTGGCGGATACGACGACACTCGAGCGGCTGTCGGCTGCGGTCGACCGCATCGAGGCCGCCGCGCTCCGCCTGCGTGCCGAACGCGACCGCGCGGCGGACCAGGCGAAGCGGCTCGACGCTGCCGGGGCGCAGGCGGTCGCCGCGCTCGACAAGCTCCTCGCCGAGGTCGAATAATGGGTCAGGTCCGCGTCGAGATCGGCGGTCGCACCTATCCTCTGTCGTGCAGCGACGGCGAGGAGGCGCACATCGGAGCGCTCGCCGCCCTGCTGGCGGCGAAGGCGACCGAACTCACCGCCGCGATCGGGACGATGAGCGAGCCGCGGCTGCTGCTGATGGCGGGGCTCCAGGTCGCCGACGAGCTGTTCGCGGCGCGTCACGGCGGCACGACGGTGGCTCCCGCAGATACCCCACCGACGGCCGTCGACGATGCGCGCTATGCCGCCCTGCTCGCCCGGGTCGAGGCGCTCGCGGCGACGCTCGACGGCTGATCGATCAGCGCGGTCAGCGCCCGCGCGAGCAGCGAGACCGAGCGCAGTTTCTGCGCGAGCGGCAGCGCGATGATCGGGCCGGCGTCGGTCTTGTTGACGTCGACGACGTAGATCCGCCCCGACGGCTCGTCGCGAAGGATGTCGAGTCCGGCCCAGTCGGCCCCCATCGCCTGCGCGAAGGCGCCGATCCGCGCCAGCTCGGCGGCGGAGAAGACGCTTTCGGGCGCGACCAGCCGGGCCGACAAGTTCGCCGGCTGGAACCGCCCGGCGATCGCGCGGCGCTTGATCCACACGGCGACGACGGTGCCGCCAACGACATGGGTGCGCAGGTCGTGGGCGCAACCGTCGCGGACGGTGTCGATGAGCCGCTGATAGATCTTGCCCGGTTGAGCGACGTAGGGGCAATCGACGACACGCCCGTCGTGGGTACCGTTCGCTTCGCTCTTCTCGACCGCCGGGCCAGCCCATGCAGCAGGATCGACCGCGAGCGGGTAGCCGAACACCGCCGCGAACACGCGCGCGACATGACCCTTGCCGATGTCATCGCAGCCGAAGTTGAACGCGGCGTCGTGGCACGGCGCTGGCGGGATGCTCGACGTCGCATCCTCGAAGAAAAATGCCGCGCTCGCCGCCTCGGGAGTCTTTGCGACGCCGATGCCGGCGTAGATCGCGGCGATGCGGACCATGTAGCGCGGATGCGGTACGTCGGGCGTGAACCAGATCGAGCGGCGCGGCCGCCGCGCGACAAACAGCGCGCGGAGCCGGACCAGCAGATAGCAGCCGACCCACTTCGCGACCTCGACGAGCAGCGCGCGGTCGAGCGCCGCCGAATTGCCCGTCTTGGCAAGGACGATCCGGTCGCCCCTTAGCTCGAAGTCGCCAAGGCGAAACCGTGGTGGTGAGGGCGGGTCGATCGTTGCGGTTGCGGCCTGATCCATCCGCGTCAATCGTCCGGCACGGCGCGGGTTCCCGCGATCCCGCGCCGCACGCGATCAGGACTTGCTCACCGACACATCGCCGCTGTCGCCCCTTGAGGCGATGCCGCCGCTCGCCTATATCGAATTCAGGCGGGCACTGCCTTGTACGAGCCCATATTTCCCTGAGGCGATTCACTCTCCTAGGGGGCTGTCTCTGGTCGGATCCTGGTCCGAACTACCTGGTCCCCACCTGATGTACTTGGCATCAGAGGACTTTCAGGCAAACGGCTATGGTGGTCCCGCCGACCCCCCTTTCCAAAAGCGATCTGCGCCGCGCCGCCCGGGTGACGCGCGCCGGCTTCGTCACCGGACTCGCGCCCGGTGAGCGCTCGCGGCT
>CAXTPH010000107.1:0-8558 GCA_964245955.1 uncultured Sphingomonadaceae bacterium
GATCGCCGCGGCGCGGAAGCTCAGCCGGTAGGCGAGCAGCGCCCGCCGCGACAGCGCGACCGCGACATAGGCGTCCCAGCCGAGCCCCGCCGTCTTGATGAAGATCGCCGACAGCGGGATGAGGACGATCAGGCAGAGATAGAAGACGGTAAAGCCGAACGTCAGGCCGAACCCCGGAATGATCGATCGCGGGCGGCGCACGCTCAGCGTTTGGCCGCTTCGAAGATCTGGTCGAACATGCCGCCATCGGCGAAGTGCAGCGCCTGCGTCTTGGTCCAGCCGCCGAAATTGCGGTCGATGGTGAACATCTGCACCGGCTTGAACGCGGCCGCGTACTTCGCCGCGACGCTGGTGTCGCGCGGCCGATAGAAGTCCTTGGCGATGATCTCCTGCGCCGCCGGCGTGTAGAGATAGTTGAGGTACGCCGCGGCGACCTTGGCCGTGCCGTGCTTCGCGACATTCTTGTCGACCACCGCGACCGGCGGCTCGGCGAGGACGCTGACCGACGGCGTGACGATCTCGAACGCGTCGCCGCCGGCTTCGTGCGTCGCCAGATACGCCTCGTTCTCCCACGCCAGCAGCACGTCACCCTGCCCGCGCTGGACGAAGGTCGTTGTCGAGCCGCGCGCACCCGAGTCGAGCACCGGCACGTTGTGGTACAGCTTGGTGACGAAATCCTTCGCCTTGCCCGCGCCCAAGGTCTTGGTCGCATAGCCCCACGCCGCGAGATAGTTCCAGCGCGCGCCGCCGCTCGATTTTGGGTTCGGGGTGATGACCGCGATGTCAGGCTTCACCAGGTCGTTCCAGTCGTGGATCGCCTTCGGATTGCCCTTGCGGACGAGGAAGACGATCGTCGAATAATAAGGCGTCGAATTGTTCGGCAGCCGCTTCTGCCACGTCGCCGGCAGTAGCTTGGCCTTGTCGGCGATCGCGTCGATGTCATAGGCGAGCGCGAGCGTGACGACGTCGGCCTCGAGCCCGTCGATCACCGACCGCGCCTGCTTGCCCGAGCCGCCGTGCGACTGGTTGATCGTGACGACGTCGCCGGTCTTCGCCTGCCAGTCCTTGGCGAAGGCCGCGTTGATGTCCTTGTACAGTTCACGCGTCGGATCGTAGCTGACGTTGAGCAGCGTCACCGGGGCCGCGTGGACCGGGGCCGTGACCGCCGCGACGCCGAGCAGGATCGTCAGTCCAAGGATCGTTCGCATCGCAGCCTCCCGTTGCAGGGGCTCAACGTATTCCGACCGGAGAAGTAGGCAATCGGCGAAAAAATTAGCCGCGCGATAGCTGCGCTTCGTCGCAGACCGGGCGGTTCAGGCCGCCTCGCGCTGCTCGACCATGTCGGCGAGCGTCGTCCCGTCGAGGATCGACGCGGTCCCGGCGCGCACTGTCAGCATGACCTTGCGGATGACGCAGGTCGCCTCGTCGAAACAATCGGCGCAGCGGTGGTATTTGGTCAGGCTGACGCACGGTACGAGCGCGAGCGGCCCTTCGATCGTCCGGATGATCTCGCCGAAGCTGATCGCCCCCGGTGCCCGGGCGAGGCGATAGCCGCCCATCTTGCCGCGGTAGCTCGCCACCAGCCCGGCATTCTTGAGGTCGAGCAGGATGATCTCGAGGAACTTGCGCGGCAATTTCTGGTCGGCGGCGATGACGCTGATCGGCACCGGCGCGACGCTGCCGGTGCGGGCGAGGAAGATCAGCGCGCGCAGCGCGTAGCGGGAGCGTTGGGTCAACATCGGTTGACCGCATCAATGCACCCGCGCGGCGCACGGGGCAAGCCGTGGCAGAAGGGACAAAGGCGATAGTGAAGGCGATGCCCGCGACGGTAACTCGCAAAACCCTCAAGTCCGGTGAACTTCCGCGCGATCTAGTCGTCATCCGGGGTAAGCCATTGTTTCCGAACAAGGCTGCGCGGGGAAACGACTTTGCTCGCGCCACATCGCAGCGAGGAAGCGACGACGGACCATCGATGAGAAAGAGCCGCGCCGCCCGCAGACGACTCGATCCGGCGAAGCTACGCCGATCGTGCGGGTGTAGGACAGCGGGAAGTTGTGCGGTGGCTTGAGATGGTGATCGGCGGCCGTCGCGCTACTCACCTGAACCGATGCTTTGGCATTGGGCATCCGACCTCCGGCCGGCTCTAGCCGTTGGTGAAGATCAGGCGCGCGCCGTGCTTCTTGGCGAATGCGCGGGCATTGTTGGCAATGTCACTCGTCGGATCCGGTTCGGTCAACACGATCTCCTTGATGTTGCCGGTGAAGGGCAGGTCGGTGAAGAGATGCGCCTCGAGCAGTGCGGCGGGCGAACTCGCCTCGGACTTGGTCAGCCGCTTGCCCTGGAGAAGGTACATCGTCAGCATGTTCGCCGATTGCGTGCCCATCAGCGCACCGAGATTATTGTAGGAAACCTGCTCTCTCGCCGGACTTTTCTGACTGGCCACCATGAAGGTATCGCACCCGAAATAGATCGCATTCAACTTGAAGTGATCGCTAAGGACCATATAGCTGGTCCCGTAGTTGGGCGCCGAACCGTTCGGGCAGCGTCCATAATTCAGCGCGGCGAAAAGCTGTTTCGTCTTGGCGTTGAACCGGTGGTTGTCGGATACGATCCCGGTTTCGGTCTTGCTCATGTCGCCAAATTTCGCGGGGCGAACGACCTGCTTGAAGGAACCGAACTCCATCTGATTGAGAATGCCCTGACCGCTGCGAGCGCCTGGGCTCAGCCCGCGCTGCGTCTGGTCCTGCCCCTTCCACTGTTTCGGAAAGGTCACGCCGTCGTCGGCCTTGGCCCGGACCGCCGCGGGGTTGGTCCCGGCACTCTGCAGGAACGTCCGCGATTCCTTGGTTGCCGGATCGTAATGCGTGCCGGCGCGCTCGTACATCTGGGTGTAAGAACTATAGTCGTTCGGTTTCGCAAACCAGGAACCTGCCGAAAAATTGATCGTCAGCTCGCTGTTCTGCAGCCGCTCGGTGACCGACTTGTAGATATCGATCAACTGATGCTGTTTCAGCGTCTGGCCCTGGTTCGCGTAGAAATCCTCGATCCGCCGTTGCAGCTTCGTCTCGACCTTGCTGCCGATCCGGTCGAGTTCGGCGAGGCGGCGCTTGACGAAGTGTTCCTGGACCAGTCCAGCCGAAGGCCCCTTGGCGCGGGTCCATTTGAACAGTTCACTCATGTCGCCGCCTCTCCGTGGAGCCAAAGCAGGAACTCGTCTGGCGAATCGCTGGATGTTAAGGGCCCGGAACGGAAAATATCGGGTTGAAAGAGTTTTTCAAGCAGCTTCCACCCCGGCCACGTCCCCGGCCCGACGGCGCACCGGTTCGGACCCGTCTTGACTTGTTGCAGCGCAGCAGCGATATGCGCCGGGCGTCAACGGACCCGTCCGTTCGGCGGGGTGCGTGATCAGCCGGTATCCGGCGCAGGCCCCGACCTCAGGCGCAGCCAACCAGGACTACCCATATCACGCGGGTCGTCGAACGAGCCTCGCGCTCGTTTGCCGAATTCCCGGTGAACGATTTCGCGTGGCTCCTCCGCCCACGAAAGACACTGATCCAATGACTTATTTCTCCGACTTCGGCCTCGCCGAACCGATCTGCCGGGCGCTCGAGGCCAAGGGCTATACCGAGCCGACGCCGATCCAGACGCAGGCGATCCCGGTCGTCATGGCCGGCCGCGACCTCTGCGGCATCGCCCAGACCGGCACCGGCAAGACCGCCGCCTTCGCTTTGCCGACGATCGACAAGCTCGCCAAGTCGCCCAAGGCGCTGACCCGCGGCGGTGTCCGCACGCTGGTGCTGTCGCCGACGCGCGAACTCGCGTCGCAGATCGCCGAAAGCTTCACCCAGTACGGCAAGTTCATGCGCCTGTCGGTCACCACCGTGTTCGGCGGTGTGCCGATCAACCGGCAGGAGCGGATCATGGCGCATGGCGTCGACGTTCTCGTCGCGACGCCGGGCCGCCTGATCGACCTGATCGACCGCGGCGCGATCGACCTGCGCAAGGTCGAGGTGCTGATCCTCGACGAGGCCGACCAGATGCTCGACCTCGGCTTCATCCACGCGCTGAAGCGCATCGTCACGTTGCTGCCGAAGTCGCGCCAGACGCTGTTCTTCTCGGCGACGATGCCGAAGGCGATCGAGGACCTCGCCGCGCGCTACCTGACCGACCCGGTCAAGGTCTCGGTCAAGCCCGCCGCGACGACCGCCGAGCGCGTCAGCCAGGCGGTGACCTTCGTCAATCAGGGCGAGAAGCCGGCGCTGCTGCAGATGATCCTCAAGCAGGACGGCGTCGACCGCGCGCTCGTCTTCACCCGGACCAAGCACGGCGCCGACCGCGTCGTTCGCCAGCTCGGCAACGCCGGCGTCGAGGCCGCTGCGATCCACGGTAACAAGTCGCAGGGCCAGCGCGAGCGCGCGCTCGACATGTTCAAGAAGGGCCAGGTCAAGGTCCTCGTCGCGACCGACATCGCCGCGCGCGGCATCGACATCGACGCGGTCAGCCACGTCATCAACTACGAACTGCCGAACGTCCCCGAGAGCTATGTCCACCGCATCGGGCGCACGGCGCGCGCCGGCGCCGGGGGTTCGGCGATCGCCTTCTGCGCCGACGACGAGCGGCCGTTCCTCCGCGACATCGAGAAGCTGACGCGGATGAAGGTCGACATCCTGCCGCTGCCCGAGGACTTCCGCAGCCAGGTGGCGAAGACCGCGGCGGTCGAAAAGGCCGCGCCCCCGGCCGAACGCCACGTCGACCCGCGCAGCATGGCCGCGCGTCCGCACGGCAATAACGGTCGGCGCGGCGGTGGCGGCGGCGGCGGTGGTCGCGGTGCCGGCGGCGGTGGCTATTCCGGTGGCGGTGGGCGCCCGGCGCGCGACCCGCGCGTCGTGGTCAACCCGGTCCGCTCGCGCGGACCCCGCTAGGGGTGGAAGGGGACGAGGGCGCGATACTGCGCCAGCGTCCCCGACCCCTTCTGCGGCAGGTAGCCGTGCTGGAGCAGGTAAAAGTCGGCAACCGCCGACGCCTGCTGTTCGATGTTTAGTGCGGCAAACCGCGTCGCCGGGCCGATCGGCCCGTAGGTGTAGTTGCGCGAGAACGGCGCCGCGAGGCGGACGTTGACCCCCGACTGGTACTGCCAGACATGCGTCAGCTCGTGGATGAGCCACGATGTGTCCGACACGGTCGACGAAAAATCGGGTTTATAGACGCCGTCGGGGAAATAGATTTCGCCGTTCGGGGTCATCGCGGTGTCGGACGGCTGAAAGAAGATGTACTTGCCGCGATGGACCAGCACCTGGCGATAGTCGATCGCCGTGCCGAAAACCGCTCGTGCCGCCAACAGCTCACGGCCGGTCAGCGGGCGGCTGTCGGCCATTTACGATGATCTCGTCTTGGCGATCCTGAAATCGATCGCGCGCCAGATCCAGGCGATGACGGCGAAGCCGACGAAGCCCGCCGCCCAGATCGCGGCGGCGGTGATGCTTCGCTGGGTGTCGCTCGGTCCCGTCCCCGGGCGGTAGTCGCCGGCCGTCAGGCCGTAGGCCAGCGCGAAGAACGCCAGCCAATAGACCCCCGAGACGATCGTGCCGGCGATCGTGCTGATGATGAGCGCGCGGCGCATCGCCTAGAGACTCGCCGCGCGCCCGGGGGTTCCGGCGTCAGGCGGCGCGTGCCTTGAGGATCTTGCCGGGCGCGCGCGGCGGCTCGCCCTTGGGCAGCGCGTCGATATGCTCCATGCCCGACACGACCTCGCCCCAGACGGTATACTGGTTGTCGAGGAACGGCGAGTCGCCGAAGCAGATGAAGAACTGGCTGTTCGCCGAGTTCGGGTTGCTGGTCCGCGCCATCGACGCGGTGCCGCGCTTGTGCGGCTCCTTCGAAAACTCGGCCTTGAGGTCGGGCTTCTTCGAGCCGCCGCTGCCGGTGCCGGTCGGGTCGCCGCCCTGCGCCATGAAGCCCGGGATGACGCGGTGGAAGACGACGCCGTCGTAAAAGCCTTCGTTCGCCAGTTCGGCGATCCGCGCGGTGTGGCCGGGGGCGAGGTCGCTCCGCAGCTTGATCGTGACGTCGCCGCCGTCGAGGGTCAGGACGAGGTTTTCGGGCGTGTCGGTCATCAAACTACTCCGGTGAATGCCGGGGCTATCTAGGGACGAAGCGCGAAATCGCCAAGCGCGGCGCGCAACGCGTCGGGGATCGGTGCCGGACCGGCCTCACCGCGGTGGACCATGACGGTGTCGCACAGCCCGATGCACCCGCCCGGCTGGAACAGGCCCATCGCCACCCGCCAGCTCGACGTGCCGGTCGATGTCACCGCAACGCCCATCGACGTCGGCACGCGGTAGCTGCCCTCACCGAGATAGTCGATCTCGACCCGGGCGACGAGGAAGCGCGGACGGCCGATGGCGAAGCTGTCGCGCAGGTGCCAGTTGAAGCGGACGCGCGCCTCCTCATACAGCCCGGCGATGGCGACGTTGTTGAGGTGAAAGTTGACGTCCATGTCACCGAAGCGCGTCTCGAGGCCCACTGTCCACGGGTAGGCGGCGGCATCGAGCCGCCGCGGATCGTGGCGGCTCAACGTGGCGGAACCGGCGCGTCACCAGGCGGCAGCGCGACCTTGTCGGCGTTCGCGTAGGCGGCCTTCGTCGCCGGACGGTCGCGGATCGCGTCGATCCAGCGTTGCACATTGTCCAATCCCGCCATCGCGGGCTCCGGGCCGAACTTCTCCCACACCAGCACCCACGGATAGCTCGCCATGTCGGCGACGGTATACGCGTCGCCCGCGACGAACGCGTGGTCGCCCAGCCGCCGGTCGAGGACGCCGAGCAGCCGCCGGGTTTCATCGGTGTAGCGTTTGATCGCGTACGGTACCTGTTCGGGCGCAAAACGGGTGAAGTGCGACATCTGCCCGGCCATCGGCCCGAGGCCGCCGATCGCCCAGAACAGCCATTCCTTGACCGCGACACGCTCGCGCAGCGTCTCGCCGGCGAAGCGTTTCGCTTTTTTCGCAAGATACAGCAGGATCGCGCCGGATTCGAAGACGCTCAACGGGCCGCCACCACCCGGCTGGTCGCCGTCGGCGGGATCGTGATCGACGATCGCCGGCATCTTGTTGTTGGGGCTCAGCGCGATGAAGTCGGGGGCCATCTGTGCCCCCTTGGTGATGTCGACCGGGTGGATCGAATATTCGAGCCCCGCTTCCTCGCAGAACAGCGTGATCTTGTGCCCGTTCGGGGTCGGCCAGTAATAAATGTCGATCATCGTGCAGCTCCTATTGCTGGCGTCCGCGTGCCTGTACGGTAACCCGGTTGGCCGCGATCGTATCCGGCGAAACGGCGGCGTTGGCCGCGGCGCCGCGATCATGCTCGATCGCGAGGCCCTCGGCGAAGGTCGCGCCGAACCCATCGTCGATCAGCCGCTTGTACGCGGCGGCGAAGCCGGGTTCGACCTGCGCCATGTCGGCGGCGAGCGCGCGCGCGGACGCCATCAGTTGCGCGGCGGGGACGACGCGGTTGACCAGCCCCCAGCGTTCGGCGGTCGCGGCGTCGAGGAAGTTGCCGCTGAGCGACAGTTCCTTCGCGCGGTGGATGCCAATCAGCCGCGACAGCTTCTGCGACAGGCCCCAGCCGGGCATGATGCCGACGCGGGCATGGGTGTCGGCGAAGCGCGCGGTGTCGGCGGCGATCAGCACGTCGCAGGCGAGCGCGAGTTCGAAGCCGCCGGTGATGGCGACGCCGTTGATGGCGCCGATCACCGGCTTGCGGCACTGCTCGACCGCCTTGACCGGGTTGGCGCGCGCCTCGGTGCCGGTGGCATCGGCCATCGCGGTCGCGTCAGACCCGAGCTCCTTCAAGTCGAGCCCGGCGGTGAATGCCCGGTCACCGGCGCCGGTCAGAATGACGACCCGCACCGCGTCGTCGGTGTCGAGCGTCGCCATCGCCCGGGCGAGCTCGGCGCGCAGTTCCTTCGACAACGCGTTCATCGCCTGTGGGCGATTCAGCGTCACCGTCGCGATCGTGCCGTTGAGCGTTACCGTCAAAACTTCGGACACGTCGCTGCTCCGCTGGTTGCGCGCGGACCCTATCGCCACGCACAGGCCGAGGTCAAAGCGCGCTTGGCCACGGCAATCATCTGGGCGAAGAAGGGGCGTGGGCCCGCAACATGAGTGAACGAATGTCGAAAAGCGTATGGCTCGCGCTCGCGCTGCTGGTCGCGGCCCCGGCCCGGGCGGGATCGGTCGCGCTGACCTTCGACGACCTGCCGGTGTTCGGCCATACCAAGCCGGTCGCCGACGGTGCCGCGATCACGCGCAAGCTGCTCGCCGGGCTGCGCGCCAACCGCCTGCACGCGATCGGCTTCGTCAACGAGAGCCAGCTCGAGGATGACCCCGCCGGACGAACCGCGCTGCTCGCCCGCTGGCTCGACACCGGCATGGACCTCGGCAACCACACCTTCTCGCACCCGTCGCTCGATACGATGCCGGTCGACGATTATATCGCCGATGCCGCCAAGGGCGACGCCGTCACCCGCCGCCTCGACGCCGACCACGGCAAGGTGCCGCG
>CAXTPH010000108.1:0-8430 GCA_964245955.1 uncultured Sphingomonadaceae bacterium
CGGCGACTGGCCAACGCCCACACGCCGCTGGGGCGTCGTCGACGCGGAGTTCAGTCTTGCGGTTCGCCGACCCGGTCGCTCGTCCTGTCGGCGAGCAGCTGCTCGACCTGGGCCCGGAGGTAGCGGCGGTTGCCGCCGGGCGTCCTCACCGTCGTCCACGGCGGCGGCGAGACGGGGAAGGCGCTGGCCGGGGCCGATATCGACGGGTTGCTGTTCACCGGCTCGCCGCGCACCGGGGCGGCGCTCGCGCGCCAGTTCGCCGAGACGCCGCACAAGATCCTCGCGCTCGAGATGGGCGGCAACAACCCGCTGGTCGTCTGGGACGTGGCGGGCGACCGGCTCGACGCGGCAGCGGCGCTGATCGTCCAGTCGGCCTATCTGTCGGCGGGGCAGCGTTGCACCTGCGCGCGGCGGCTGATCGTCGGACCCGATGCCGCGCCGCTCATCGACCGCGTCACCGCGCTCATCGACCGGATCGTCGTCGGCGCGCCGTTCGATGCGCCCGAGCCGTTCATGGGGCCGGTTATCGACAATCGTGCCGCCGACGCGCTCCAGGCGGGCTTCGCCGCGTTGATCGGCAAGGGCGCGTCGGTCGTGCGCGTCCTCGCCCGCCGCGACATGGCCCGGCCGTTCCTGATGCCGGGGCTGATCGACGTCACCGCCGTCCGCGACCGCGACGCCGAGCTGTTCGGGCCGGTGCTCCAGCTGATCCGCGTTCCCGACTTCGCCGCCGCGATCGCCGAGGCCAACGCGACGCAATTCGGCCTGTCGGCGGGGCTGATCGGCGGCGACGCGGCGCTCTACGACGGCTTCTGGCGCGAAAGCCGGGCCGGCGTCGTCAACTGGAACCGCCCGACCAACGGCGCGGCGTCGAACGCGCCGTTCGGCGGGGTCGGGCTCAGCGGCAACCACCGCCCGAGCGCCTATTACGCCGCCGACTATTGCGCGTGGCCGGTCGCGAGCCTCGAGGCCGACGCGCCCGCGGCGACGATCGCGACGGGCCTGCGGCCGTGATCCGCGAGATCAACTTCGACGGCATCATCGGCCCGAGCCATAATTATTCGGCGCTGAGCCTCGGCAACCTCGCCAGCGCCGGCAACGCCGGGTCGGTATCGCGCCCGCGCGCCGCCGCGTTGCAGGGGCTGGCGAAGATGCGCGCGGCGATGGCGCTCGGGCTGACGCAGGGGGTGTTCGTCCCGCTCGACCGCCCGGCGACCGGCTGGCTGCGCGCACTCGGGTTCGACGGCAGCGACGACACCGTCTGTGCGGCGGCGGCGGGCGCGGACCCGGTGCTGTTCGCGCAGGCGATGTCGGCGTCGTCGATGTGGACCGCGAACGCGGCGACGGTCTCGCCCGCACCCGATACGCGCGACGGGCGCTGCCACCTCAGCGTCGCCAACCTGGCGCGGATGCCGCATCGCAGCCACGAGGCGGCGGCGACGCTCGCGCAGCTGCGTCTCGCCTTCGCCAACCCCGCCTTCGCGGTCCACCCCGCCGTGCCGACCTTCGGCGACGAGGGCGCGGCGAACCACATGCGGCTGGCGGCGGGCCACGACGCCCCCGGGGTCGAGATCTTCGTCTACGGTGTCGACGGCGGCCCGTTCCCGGCGCGGCAGGACCGGCGCGCGTCCGAAGCCGTCGCCCGCCGCCACGGCCTCGACCCCGCGCGGACGCTATTCGTCGAGCAGTCACCGGCGGCGATCGCGGCCGGGGCGTTCCACAACGATGTCGTCGCCGTGGCGAACGAAACCGTGCTGTTCGCGCACGAGCACGCCTTCGCCGACAAGGACCGGCTCGCCGCCGACCTCGCCCGGCTGCTGCCGGCGGCGACGATCGTCGAGGTTCCCGCCGCCGCGGTCAGCCTCGCCGACGCGATTCAGTCGTACCTGTTCAACTCGCAATTGGTGTCGCTGGCCGACGGCGGCATGGCGCTGATCCTGCCCGCCGAGTCCCGCGCCAACCCGCGCGTCGCGGCGTATCTCGATGGCTTGATCGCCGGCAACGGGCCCATCCGCGCGCTCGAATTCGGCGAGGTCCGCGAATCGATGAAGAACGGCGGCGGCCCCGCCTGCCTCCGCCTCCGCGTCGTCGCCGACCCGGCGACGATCGACCCGCGCTTCCTGCTCGATCCCGCCAAGGCCGACGCGATCGAGCGCGTCGTCGCGGCCGATTGGCCCGAAACCATCGCGGCCGCCGACCTCGCCGATCCGGCGCTGTGGCACCACTGCCGCGCCGCGCGCACCGCGTTGCTCGCCGCGCTCGATCTCGCCGCGCTCGGCTGAGGCAGATATCCCACTACGGCGATTGGGAATTGCGCCTTCGTCCGGGCAAAGAAAGCCTTGCTTTCCATTCCGCACTGCACAACCCATTTGCCGATGATGCAACCAACCACCGCACAAATCGGGCGTGTCGTCCTCGTCGGCGCCGGCCCCGGCGCGCCCGACCTGCTGACCGTTCGTGCCATCCGCGCGCTCGCGGCCGCCGAGGTCGTCGTCCACGACGGCCTGATCGACCCCGCCGTGCTCGACTTCGCGCCGGGCGCGCGCCGTATCGACGTGTCGAAGCGCCGCGCCCGTCATACCCTGCCACAGGACGAGATCGGCGCGCTGCTGATCGCCGAGGCCCGCGCTGGGCACGTCGTCGTGCGCTTAAAGGGTGGCGACCCGTTCGTCTTCGGGCGCGGCGGCGAGGAGGTCGCGGCGCTGACCGCGGCCGGGGTCGCGGTCGAGGTCGTTCCTGGCGTGTCGGCGGCCATGGGTGCCGCTGCGGACGCGTTGATGCCGCTGACCCACCGCGACCACGCCTCGTCGGTCAGCTTCGTCGCGGGCACCTGCCAGAACCTCGCCGAGCAGGACTGGGCGGGGCTGGCCGGCAAGGGCCGGACGCTCGTCGTCTATATGGGCGTGACCAATTCGGCCGCGATCGCCGACAAGCTGATCGCCGACGGGCTCGCCCCCGATACGCCGTGCGCGATCCTCGAACGCGGAACCTTGCCGGGGTCGCGCGCGCTCCGCACCCTGCTCGCCGACCTCGGCCGGGCGATCGACGACAATGCGGTGCTGTCGCCGGCGCTGCTTGTCATCGGCGACGTCGCCCGGCTCGGCACCGCGGTCGACGTGCTCGCCGCCTTCGAGGAATTCGCATGATCCGCCTGCTGACCGGCAACATTCTCGAAACCGGCGACGTCGTCTGGTGGGACGGGGCCAACTGGAGCCTCGCGCTCAGCCACGCGGTCGACGTCGGCGCCGACGGCGACGCGCTGCTGGCGCGGACGATCGCCGCCGAGCGGATCAACGACCCCGCGCTCGTCGACGCCGAGGCGACGCCCGGCGGCCCGCGCCCGCGGACGATGCGCGAACGCGTGCGCGGTGCCGGACCGACCGTCCGCCGCGATCTCAACCGGCCCCACTCAATCGAAGCGATCGCCTGATGTACCGTTACGATGAATACGACCAGTCGCTCGTCGATGCCCGCGTCGATGAGTTCCGCGACCAGGTCGCGCGGCGGCTCGCGGGCGAGATCACCGAGGACCAGTTCAAACCGCTGCGGCTGATGAACGGCCTCTATCTCCAGCTGCATGCCTACATGCTCCGCGTCGCGGTGCCGTACGGGACGCTGTCGGGGACGCAGATGCGGATGCTCGCGCATATCGCGCGCCGCTACGATCGCGGCTACGGCCATTTCACGACGCGGCAGAACATCCAGTACAACTGGATCAAGCTCGCCGAAGCGCCCGACCTGCTCGCCGAACTGGCAACGGTCGAGATGCACGCGATCCAGACCAGCGGCAACTGCATCCGCAACATATCGAGCGACCAGTTCGCCGGCGCTGCCGCCGACGAACTCGCCGACCCGCGCCCGTACGCCGAACTCCTTCGGCAGTGGTCGAGCTTCCACCCGGAATTCAGCTTCCTGCCGCGCAAGTTCAAGATCGCGGTCGTCGCGAGCGACACCGACCGCGCGGCGATCCAGCTGCACGATATCGGGCTCCAGCTCGTGCGCCAGAACGGCGAGCTCGGCTTCAAGGTCTGGGTCGGCGGCGGCATGGGGCGCACGCCGATGATCGGCCACGTCATCCGCGACTTCATCCCGGCGCGCCAGTATCTGAGCTACTGCGAGGCGATCCTGCGGGTCTACAACCGCTACGGCCGGCGCGACAATATCTACAAGGCGCGGATCAAGATCCTCGTCCACGAGCTCGGCGCCGAGGAGTTCACGCGCCAGGTCGAGGCCGAATGGGCAGTGCTCGAGCCGCTCGCCCTCGACGCGCCGCAGGCCGAATATGACCGGATCGTCGCGCAATTCGCTGACCCCGCCTACGACCCCGCCGCGCCCGACACCGTCGACCGCAGCGACCCCGGCTTCGCGCTCTGGCTCGACCAGAACGTCCACGCCCACAAGCAGCCGGGCTATGCGATCGCGACGATCAGCCTCAAGCCGGTCGGCGGCATCCCCGGCGACGCGACCGCCGAGCAGATGGACCTGATCGCCGACCTCGCCGAACGCTTTGCGCACGACGAGATCCGCGTCACCCACAGCCAGAACCTCGTCCTCGCGCACGTCCGCAAGGCCGATCTGCACGCATTGTGGACCGCGCTCGACGAAGCCGGGCTGGCGACACCGAACCTCGATCTCGTCACCGACATCATCGCCTGCCCGGGCCTCGATTATTGCGCACTGGCGAACGCGCGCTCGATCCCGGTCGCGCAGAAGATCGCCGAGCGCTTCGCCGACCTCGACCGCCAGCACGACATCGGCGAGTTCAAGATCAAGATTTCGGGCTGCATCAACGCCTGCGGCCACCACCATGCCGGACACATTGGTATCCTCGGCGTCGATAAAAAGGGCGAGGAAGCATACCAGCTCTCGCTCGGCGGATCGGGCGCGGAGGACGCGAGCCTCGCCAAGATCCTCGGCCCCGGCTTCTCCGAGGCCGGCGTCGTCGACGCGGTCGAAAAGGTGATCGAGGCGTACCGGACGGTGCGAAGCGGTCCCGACGAGCGGTTCCTCGACACCTACCGCCGGCTCGGCGCCGATCCGTTCAAGGCTGCAGTTTATGGTTGATGTTCAGGATCAGGCTCCCGTCGCCAATGCCGTGCCGGTTCCCGAGACCGCGGCGGCCCCGCTGAGTTTCCGCGACGGTGCGCTCTACGATGGGCCGGTCGTCGCGCTCGCCGAGTTCACGGCGACGTCGAACACCGCTGCCGTCCGGCTCGACCCCGGCGACGATGCCCGCGCGCTCCTGCCTTACCTCGGCGGGCTGCGGCTGATCGAGATCGCCTTCCCCAAATACCGCGACGGGCGCGGCTATTCGTCGGCACGCATCCTGCGCGAGGCGGGCTATACCGGCGAGCTGCGCGCAGCCGGCGACGTGCTGCTCGACCAGATCGTCTTCCTGCGGCGGGTCGGCTTCGACAGCTTTGCGCCGGCGAAGCCGCTCGACCGCGCGCGGGTCGACGCCGCGCTGACGCGCTTCGCCTACGTCTACCAGAAGGCCGCCGATGGCCGCACCCCGGTCTGGGCGCTGCGGCATGGCTGACGCACTACGCAGCCCCGATGTCATCGACGTCGCCCCGGCGTTCACCCTCGCCGAGGTCGCGGCGATGAACGCGCGTTTTGCCGGCGTCGACACGGCGACGATGCTGCGCGAGCTGCTGACCGGCGAGCTTGCCGGGCGGACCGCGGCGGTATCGTCGTTCGGCACCGAATCGGCGGTCCTGCTCCACCTCGTCGCGTCGATCGACAAGACCGTGCCGGTGATCTTCATCAACACCCAGAAGATGTTCGGCGAGACGCTCGCCTATCGCGACGAGCTCGCCGAGAAGCTCGGGCTGACCGACCTGCGCGTCCATCGCCCCGATCCGTACCGCCTCGCCGCGCGCGATGCGACGACGCTGCGCTGGAGCTTCGATCCCGACGGCTGCTGCGAGATCCGCAAGGTCGAGCCGCTCCGCGCCGCGCTCGGCGGCTTCGACGCGTGGCTGTCGGGGCGCAAGGGTTTCCAGGGCACGACCCGAAGCGCGCTGCCGCGCTTCGAGCTCGACGAGGGGCGGCTCAAGATCAACCCACTCGCCGATTGGGACAAGCCGCGGCTCGACGCCTATTTCGCCGACCACCAGCTGCCGCGCCACCCGCTCGAGGCGCAGGGCTTCGCCTCGATCGGCTGCGTGCCGTGCACGAGCAAGGTCGCACCTGGCGAAGACCCGCGCGCCGGGCGTTGGCGCGGCTGGGACAAGACCGAGTGCGGCATCCACGAACCCGCGTTCGATCCCGCCTTCTGACGGCTTACACGCGTTCGATAATGATCGCCGGGGCCATGCCGCCGGCGGCGCACATAGTGATCAGGCCGTAGCGGCCGCCCGAGCGTTCGAGCTCGTCGAGCGCGGTGCCGATCAGGATCGATCCCGTCGCGCCGATCGGGTGGCCGAGCGCCATCGCCCCGCCGTTGATGTTGACCTTCGATCGGTCGAGATCGAGGTCGCGAATGAACTTCTCGGCGACGACCGCGAACGCCTCGTTGATCTCCCAGACGTCGATGTCGGCGACGGTCAGCCCGGCCTTCGCCAGCACCTTCTTCGCGGCGGGAACCGGCGCGTTGAGCATCAGCGTCGGGCAGTCGCCGACATTGGCATAGGCGACGATTCGCGCGCGCGGCTTCATGCCGTGGCTGTCGGCGTACGCCTTCGAGGTGATCAGCAGCGCCGCCGCACCGTCGACGACGCCAGACGAATTGCCGGCGTGGTGGACGCCCTTGAACTCGAGGTCGGGGTAGGCGCGGTTGATCTGATCGCGGAAGCTCGGCCCGCCGTCCTCGAGCGAGGCATCGGCGACGACGTCGAAGCTCGCCTTGAGCCCCGCCAGCCCCTCGGCCGTCGTCTGGGGGCGCGGAAATTCCTCGCGGTCGAGCGCGACCGAGCCGTCGTCGTTCAACACCGGCACCACCGATTTGGCGAAGCGCCCCTCTTTGATCGCGATGTCAGCGCGGCGCTGGCTTTCGAGCGCGAGCGCGTCGACCGCCTCCCGGCTGATCCCCTCGCGCGCGGCGATGGCGTCGCCGCAGACGCCCTGATGCGACTGCGGGTGGATCGCGTCGAGCGCCTTGTTGCCCGATCCCATGCCGAGCGGCTTGATCCCTGCGGCGTGCTCGGCCGCGCCGTTGCTCGTCGTGTAGCTCATCATCTCGGTGCCGCCGGCGATGACGACGTCCTCCATGCCCGACATCACGCTCGCCGCCGCGAGGTTGACGCTGGTGATGCCGCCGCCGCAGAACCGGTCGAGCGTTGTCCCGCTCGCCTTGATGTCGTAGCCCGCCGCTAGCGCCGCCATGCGACCGAGGTCGCCGCCCTGATGGCCTTTCTGCGTGCTCGTCGACCAGATGATGTCGTCGACTTCGGCCGTGTCGAGGTGGTTGCGCTCCTTGATCGCCTTGAGCACGGTCGCCGCGAGATGCTGCGGATGAAGATGCGACAGCGCGCCCTTGCCGGGCTTGCCGACCCCGCGCGGCGTGCGAACCGCATCGATGATGTACGCGTCGGCCATCGGTCTTCTCCCAAGGATTATTTTACCGCCATGATGCCGCTCCCGGCCGCTGCTTGTCGAGTCCGGCGGGTTTCGGTTACGGCCATGGCATGACGAACAGCAGCAACGGCGGGCCGCTCGCCGAGATCAGGGTGCTCGACCTGTCGCGGGTCCTCGCTGGACCGTGGTCGACGCAGATCCTCGCCGACTTCGGGGCCGACGTCGTCAAGATCGAGCTGCCCGGGTGCGGCGACGACACGCGCGGCTGGGGCCCGCCGTTCCTCACCGGAGCCGACGGCGCCGACGGAGCGGGCACGAGCGCCTATTATTTGTCGTGCAACCGCAACAAGCGGTCGGCGGCGATCGATATCGCCACCCCCGCCGGCGCGGCGCTGGTCCGCGACCTCGCCGCCCGCGCCGATATCGTCGTCGAGAACTTCAAGGTCGGCGGGCTCGCGCGTTACGGGCTCGACTACGCCAGCCTTGCCGCGATCAACCCGCGGCTGGTCTATTGCTCGATCACCGGCTTCGGCCAGACTGGACCGTACGCCGACCGCCCCGGCTATGATTTCGTCGCGCAGGGGATGGGCGGCTTCATGTCGATCACCGGCGAGGATGGCGGCGAGCCGCTGCGCGCCGGGGTGGCGATGGCCGACCTGTCGACCGGGTTGTACGCGACCGTCAGCATCATGATGGCGCTGCGCCACGCCGAGGCGACCGGCATCGGCCAGCACATCGACGTCTCGCTGCTCGACACGCAGATCGCGATGCTCGCCAACCAGGCGATGAACTGGCTCGTCGGCGGCATCGTGCCCGGCCGCATGGGCAACCGTCACCCGACAATCGTGCCGTACCGGACCTTCGCGGTCGCCGACGGGACGATCATCATCGCGGTCGGCAACGACGGCCAGT
>CAXTPH010000109.1:0-8375 GCA_964245955.1 uncultured Sphingomonadaceae bacterium
CTTGGTGGAGTGCGTATGTTCCGGTCGAAAATCCTGTACCTCGGCCTCGCCCTGACGGTCGCTGCCTGCGGCAAGCACGGCAAGACCGCAGAGGGCGACAAGGCGGCGAGCAGCGCCGCGCAGCCTAGCCGAACAACCGTCCCGTCACCCCCCGTCGCAACCTCGACGCCGGCAGCAAAGCCGCCCGCGTTCACGATCGACTCGGTCCCCCTGTCGAACGCGCCGCTGGGCGCATTCCCGTATTTCGGTCTGCCGGCGAAGTACAAGCCGCAGAACTCGGCGGAGACGAGGGATATTGGCCAGTTCCCTTTCTGGACGGGGACCGAGCTTCATCAGGTCGAGGGCAAGACCTATTACGTCACGATCGTCGGTGCCGACGAAAAGGATTACAGCGCCTACGAGCTGAAACGGAACATGGAGGCGCTGTTCGCCCAGGCCGGCGCAGTCAAGATCACCGAGAGCAAAATCCCGAACGATACGATCTTGACCCTGTCGGAGCAGCAACGCAGCGACATCGGCACCGGTTTCGGCGACCCCTATAACAACCCGGTCGAGACTTGGGTGATCCACCGCCCGAACAGCGAAATATGGATACACTTCTCGCAGAACGTGGCGGCGACCGGGTTGGCCGTGGTCGAGACCAAGCCGTTCGTGGCAACTGCGGCGCTGCTCCCGCCCGAGACGCTCAAGGCCGACCTCGACAAGACCGGCAAGGCCGTGATCGAGGTCAACTTCGCGACCGACAAGGCCGATATCCTGCCGACGTCGAAGCCGCAGATGGATGCGGTCGAAGCGCTCCTCACGACGAATCCGACGCTCAAGCTGGCGATCAACGGCTATACTGACGAGACGGGATCGGACGCGCACAACCTGAAGCTGTCGGACGACCGCGCGAAGGCGGTGATGGCAGCGCTGGTCGCGGCGGGCACTGCACCGGCGCGACTTCAGGCCAAAGGCTATGGCAAGAGCAACCCGGTCGCGACCAACGGCGACGCCGCGGGCAAGGCGAAGAACCGCCGCGTCGAGCTGATTCGGCTTTAGGTCACGGAACCTCCGAACGATTGGAACTCTAAGCTTTTATGCGCCTCCCCCTCATCGCCCTCCTCCTCGCCACCCCTGCCCTCGCCGCCCCGGTCGAGACCGGCGAACCGAATAATCCGACGTACAAGCCCGCCTTCGCCGGGCAGCACCGCGCCGAGGAGGTCCACACACGCACCCCGCTCGCCGTTACCGAGGTCGCGACCGGGCTGCATTTCCCCTGGGCGATCGCGTTCATGCCCGACGGGCGGATGCTGGTGACCGAGAAGAACCCGGCGGCGCTGCGGATCGTCACGCAAAGCGGCAAGGTCTCCGCCCCCGTCGCGGGCATCCCCAAGGTCAACGCCAACGGCCAGAGCGGGCTGCTCGGCCTCGCCCTCAGCCCGAAATTCGCGAGCGACCACGTCGTCTACTGGACCTATTCCGAACCGCGGGCCGGCGGCGGCAACGGCCTCGCGCTTGCCCGCGCGACGCTGAGCGACGGCCCGGCCCCGCGGCTCGATGGGGTGACGGTGATCTTCCACGTCCAGCCCGCGCTCGAATCGAACCTGCACAATGGCGGGCGGCTGGTGTTTGCCGCCGACGGCACGCTGTTCCTCGGCCTCGGCGAGCGCTCAATCCTGCCCGGGCGGGTCCAGGCACAAGACCTGCGCAGCGACCTCGGCAAGATCGTCCATCTCAATGTCGACGGGACGCCGGCGAAGGACAACCCGTTCATCGGTCGCGCCAATGCCCGCCCCGAGATCTGGAGCGATGGCCACCGCAACATCCTCGGCATCGCCTTCGATGCGCGCGGCAAGCTGTGGGAGGTCGAAATGGGCCCGCGCGGCGGCGACGAGCTTAACCTCGTCCAGCGCGGCAAGGACTATGGCTGGCCGACGATCGGCTACGGCGAGGAATATTCGGGCGTGCCGGTCGGCAAGGGGATCACCGCCGCGCCGGGCATGGAGCAGCCGGTCTATTACTGGGACCCGGTGATTGCCCCGGCGAGCCTGATGATCCATTCGGGCAAGATGTTCCCCGAATGGAAGGGCGACCTCCTTATCGGCGGCCTCGCCAGCGGCGCGCTCGTCCGGCTGGTGGTCGAGAACGATCGCGTCGTCGGCGAGGAGCGCCTGCTCACCGATCGCGGCGATCGCATCCGCGACGCGGTCGAGGGGCCCGACGGGGCGGTCTGGGCGGTGACCGACGACGACAACGGCAAGCTGCTCCGGGTGAGCGCGAAGCATTAAGCTCCTCCCCGTGCCGGGGAGGATCGCGGTAGTCATCCCCCGCCCCTGCGCCTAAACTTCCGCCATGACCGACACCCCCATCGCCGCCGCCACCGTCGTCCTGCTCCGCGAGGCGGCGGGCGGGTTCGACCTTCTCCTCCTCGAACGCCATGGCGACACCGCGTTTGCCGGCGGGGCGATGGTGTTTCCCGGCGGCCGCGTCGATCCGGGTGACCCAACCGTCGTCGCCGATCCGGCGGTCGCAACCGGCTTCGACGGGCTCGACTCGGTCGACGCGGCGGCACGGGTGGCGGCGGCGCGCGAGACGTTCGAGGAAGCCGACGTGCTGCTCAGCACCGGGCCGGAAATCGACCCCGACGTCCGCGCCGACTGGCGCGCGCGGCTCAACGCGGCGGCGGCGAGCTACGGCGATTTCCTCGCCGCGACCGGCCACGTCCTCGCCGCCGCCGCGCTGATCCCCTTCGCCCACTGGGTGCCGCCCGCCGCGGCGAAGATCGCCCGCCGCTTCGATACCCGCTTCTACCTTGCCGTGCTCCCCGCCGGCGAGATCGTCGCCCCCGATGGCCACGAGGCGGTGACCGCACATTGGACGACCGCCGCCGACGCGGTCGCGCGCGCCGATGCCGGCGCGATCGGGCTGGTCTTCCCGACGCGCCGCAACCTCGAACGCCTCGCGCAATATGCAACCCTCAGCGCGCTGCTGACCGCGACCCGCGCCCGCGCGCTGACCCGGGTCCAGCCCGAGATCGTCGCGCGCGACGGCGCGATGTGGCTGACGATCCCCGACGGCTGCGATTATCCGGTGACCGAGGAACGCCTCGACGCAGTCCGCCGCGAATAGGCACTCGCCGCGCGGCGCGCGCGTTGAGCCGCGATGCTCGCTGTCGCCCGCCTGCTCACGGTCCTCGTCCTTGCCGGCTTCGCGCTGTTCGTCGTGCGCGACCACGCCGCGCGCTTTCCGCAGGACGTGCCGTGGACCCCGCTCGACCTGACCGCACCGATCGGCTGGGCGACGGGGTCGAAGCTGGCGGCGCTCGGCGCCCATCCCGGGCAATGCCGCGCATTGCTCGCCGCCGCCGGGATCGCCGCCGCGCCGGTCGCCGATTACGACGCCGGCCCCGGATGCCGCGTCACCGGCGCGGTGCGCGTGACGAACCTCGGACTGCCGCTCGACCATGCGCTGGTCATGACCTGCCCGCTCGCCGCGGCGATGACGGTCTGGACGCGCCAGGTCGTCGTGCCGGCGGTCCGCGGGGTCGGCACCGACGCCACCGCGCTGACCGACTTTGGCAGCCTCAACTGCCGCCGCATCGCCGGCAGCGACCGGCTGAGCGAGCACGCCACGGCGAATGCGATCGATGTCACCGGCGTCCGCCTCGCGCGCGGCCGCCCGCTCACCGTGTCGCGCGACTGGGGCGATGCAGGGGTGCGCGGCAGCGTCGTGCGCCGGCTCCACGCCGGGTCGTGCCGCCTGTTCGGCACCGTCCTCGGCCCCGACTATAATCCGGCGCACCACGACCACTTTCACCTCGACATGAAAGGGTGGCGGGTATGCCGGTAAGTGCGGGCGGTCGGATGGCAGGCTGGAATGGGTGGGAATATGCCGTTTGGCTCGAAATCCGAGGCCCGACATATGTTCTGGGCCGGATCAGCGCTACACCCTCACGGCAAGTAGCGAAGTTTAAGGAGAGTATGATGGGGCGTTGGCCGTTTTCGGTGGTGGCCGCAATTGCCATCTTGGTCTCGGGCCCAGCAAGCTTGGCGCAAGGTTTCATATCAAAAAGGTATGTCTTGGACCGTGGTCAAAGCGATGACGTTTCTCATGTCATAGATAGCGCTGTTCCCAGCCCTTCCAACGTCAATTGGCCTGACCTTCGCAGAAGGCTTCTCAAGACTAATGTGCCAACAGACGGGTTCATGATTTCAAGGGTCGAAGGTCGGGTTTCGGTCAAGGACGACAGCCCAAGGCCAATCATACACGTCTGGACAAGCGGAGATCCGATAGAGTGGAAGATCAATGATGGTCAGATTATCGATGTGTCTGCGAAGGCAAACGGTGATGCTGTCTTGTTAACGTTTCGCGGAATCGACAATGAGAGAACAACCGTATATCGCAGCATTGAGGACCAGTTAGTGGTGGAGGCTACCATCACGAGTCCAGGGCTTTTGGCGCCAATTCACTATAAGCTCGTTTACAACTAAGCGAGGAAGATTCCGTAACTAGACTAGCGGATCGCTACTGGGAATTCGCTTCGGACGCGTTACGAAAAATGTTCGGCATTGAGCGTCAGCAGACTTGTGCCCCCCTACTCCCCCTTGAACCCGCTCGACGGCGCGGGGTCGAGGCCGCGGCCCGGCTGGGTGTTCGACGGCGGGTCGCTCGACGGGAAGGTCTCGTCGAGCTCGATGTCGAGCTTGGCGTCGGGGTCGGACGGGTTGCGCTTGAGCGCGGGCTTGTGCTCGGCGTCGTGCGCCTCGCGGTGCTCGGGCTGGTCGGGGGTATCGGGGTGGGCGACCGGGCGGTTCTGGTCGCTGCTGTCGGCATCGGTCATGATCGGCCTCCCAAGGCTGATGGCTCTACGCGCCAGGGGTCGCAGACGTTCCGGTCGCTTGCCGCATCGGCTCCCCGGCCTTACCTGTTAGCCCGGGGCCTTCGCCGAACAGATCTGGAACAAATCTCTCTCATGCTGACCCATATCCAGGTGCGCGGCGCGCGCGAGCACAACCTCAAGAACGTCGATATCGACCTGCCGCGCGATGCGCTCGTCGTCATCACCGGGCTGTCGGGGTCGGGCAAGTCGAGCCTCGCCTTCGACACGATCTACGCCGAGGGCCAGCGCCGCTACGTCGAATCGCTGTCGGCCTATGCGCGCCAGTTCCTCGAGCTGATGCAGAAGCCCGACGTCGACCATATCGAGGGGCTCAGCCCGGCGATCAGCATCGAGCAGAAGACGACGAGCAAGAACCCGCGCTCGACCGTCGCCACCGTCACCGAGATCTACGACTACATGCGCCTGCTGTGGGCGCGGATCGGCGTGCCCTACTCGCCGGCGACCGGCCTGCCGATCACCGCCCAGACCGTCAGCCAGATGGTCGACCGCGTCCTCGCGCTGCCCGAGGGGACGCGCCTGCTGCTGCTCGCGCCGATCGTCCGCGGGCGCAAGGGCGAGTATCGCAAGGAGCTCGGCCAGCTACAGAAGGACGGCTACTCCCGCGTCAAGATCGACGGCACGCTGTACGAAATCGCCGACGCCCCCGCGCTCGACAAGAAGTACAAGCACGACATCGACGTCGTCGTCGACCGCATCGTCGTCCGCCCCGACATCGCCTCGCGGTTGGCGGAAAGCTTCGAGGCGGCGTTGAAGCTCGCCGACGGCCTCGCCATCGCCGAATACGCCGACGCCCCGCTCACCCCCGACGGCGAGCATGTCGCCGCCGCCGAGCCCGAGCGCATCGTCTTTTCCGAGAAGTTCGCCTGCCCGGTCTCCGGCTTCACCATCGCCGAGATCGAACCGCGGCTGTTCAGCTTCAACGCGCCGCAGGGCGCGTGCCCGGCGTGCGACGGCCTCGGCGAGAAGCTCTACTTCGACCCCGCGCTGATCGTGCCGAACGAGGCGCTGACGATCGCCGGCGGCGCGGTGATGCCGTGGGCGAAGTCGAACCCGCCCTCGCCCTACTACCAGCAGGTCCTCGCCTCGGTCGGTCGCGCCTACGGCTTCACCCTCAAGTCGAAATGGTCCGACCTGACGCCGGAGGCGAAGGCCGCCGTCCTCACCGGCACCGGCAGCAAGGCGATCGCGCTGCGCTTCGAGGACGGGCGCAAGACCTACGAGGTCAACAAGGCGTTCGAGGGCGTTGTCGCCAATCTCGACAAGCGCTTCCGCGCCACCGAGAGCGCGTGGATGCGCGAGGAACTGTCGCGCTACCAGTCGTCGGCGCCGTGCGAGGTGTGCCACGGCGCGCGCCTGCGGCCCGAGGCATTGAGCGTCAGGATCGACGGCGAGACGATCGCCGACGCCGTCCGCCGCCCCGTCAGCCAGGCCTACCCCTGGGCGAAGAACCTCACCGCCAAGCTCAACCCCAAGGACCGCCAGATCGCCGAGCGGATCATGAAGGAGATCGTCGAGCGCCTCGGCTTTCTCGACAATGTCGGCCTCGACTATCTCGCGCTCGACCGCAAGTCGGGGACGCTGTCGGGCGGCGAGAGCCAGCGCATCCGCCTCGCGTCGCAGATCGGCAGCGGCCTGTCGGGCGTCCTCTACGTCCTCGACGAGCCGTCGATCGGCCTCCACCAGCGCGACAACGACCGGCTGCTGATCACGCTCAAGCGGCTCCGCGACCTCGGCAACACCGTGCTGGTCGTCGAGCACGACGAGGACGCGATCCGCACGGCCGATTACGTCGTCGACATGGGCCCCGGCGCGGGCGTCCACGGCGGGCACGTCGTCGCGCAGGGGTCGCTCCAGGACATCCTCGACACGCCGGGCAGCGTCACCGGCGACTATCTCAGCGGCAGGCGAAGCGTCCCCGTGCCAAGCAAGCGCCGCAAGGGGTCGGGCAAGAAGCTCACCGTCAAGGGCGCGCGCAGCCACAATCTGCGGGGCGTCACCGCGTCGATCCCGCTTGGCACCTTCACCTGCATCACCGGGGTCAGCGGCAGCGGCAAGTCGACCTTTACCATCGACACGCTGTTCGCCGCCGCCGCCCGCGAACTCAACGGCGCGCGCGTCCTCGCGGGAGCGCACGACTCGGTCGAGGGGCTGCAGTATCTCGACAAGGTCATCGACATCGACCAGTCGCCGATCGGCCGCACCCCGCGGTCGAACCCCGCGACCTACACCGGCGCCTTCACCAACATCCGCGACTGGTTCGCCGGCCTGCCCGAAAGCCTCGCGCGCGGCTACAAGCCCGGGCGGTTCAGCTTCAACGTCAAGGGCGGGCGGTGCGAGGCGTGCACTGGCGACGGGCTGATCAAGATCGAGATGCACTTTCTCCCCGACGTCTACGTCGAATGCGACGTCTGCCACGGCAAGCGCTACAACCGAGAGACGCTCGAGGTGAAGTTCAAGGGCCGGTCGATCGCCGACGTCCTCGACATGACGGTCGAGGACGGGGTCGAGTTCTTCAAGGCGGTCCCGCCGATCCGCGACAAGCTCGCGATGCTGTTGGAGGTCGGCCTCGGCTACGTCCAGATCGGCCAGCAGGCGACGACGCTCAGCGGCGGCGAGGCGCAGCGCGTCAAGCTCGCCAAGGAACTCGCCCGCCGCGCCACCGGCCAGACGCTCTACATCCTCGACGAGCCGACCACCGGCCTCCACTTCGAGGACGTCCGCAAGCTCCTCGAAGTCCTCCACGCCCTCGTCGAGCAGGGCAACACCGTCGTCGTCATCGAACACAACCTCGAGGTCATCAAGACCGCCGACTGGGTCATCGACCTCGGCCCGGACGGCGGCGACAAGGGCGGCGAGATCGTCGCGACGGGGACGCCCGAGGCGGTGGCGAAGGTCGAGCGGAGTTTCACGGGGGGGTATTTGCGGGGGTTGTTGACACCTTAAGATAAATTCAGTGCACGTAACAGTCCCCGATGGATCACAACAGGCGCACTGTAGCTCAAGGTCTCCGAGTTACGTTGATACTTATAATATAGGCGTTGATCGCGCCCAGCATTCCCGATGACACTAAAACGAAATAGGATTTCGGCCATCCTATCGGCAGTGAGCTTATGCTCGCCGGACTTATTCGATACTGACCCTAAAATAGTATTAAGGTCTTGGACAAACTCTATAGTTGCGAAACGTTGCTTTCTTATTTTCCCCAGTTCAGTAAATATGTTATTTATATCAGGTATAACGCCGCTAATTTCGTTCACCAGTTCTTGCCTAAGGTGACCTGAGTAGTCTCCTTCAATATTGCGAATTGTGTCAGCCGTTATCCCTGTGACCTTGCTCAAGTGAGGATCGCGCACACTCCTTCATCAATCGGATAAAATCACGCGGCCGCGAATGTGTCAACGAATGTAAGAAATCAAACGTCTTCTGCTGATGCCTGCGGTTTGTACCAACTGCGATATATGAATGCTGAAACACCTTTGCCCAAGCTGGTTCA
>CAXTPH010000110.1:0-8342 GCA_964245955.1 uncultured Sphingomonadaceae bacterium
ACGGACGTAGTCATTGCCTTGAGATCAACATCACGACCTGACCTTTCTTTGATGCATGCGCCGAGTTCGCGCTTAGCTTTTGGGCGACATCGTCGATGAGCAGGCTGTACGTCGCCAGCCCGTTGTCCGCGCGGACAACGACGATCGTCGCCTTCTTAGGCGGGGCGAGCGGAGCCGGTGGCGCCCCCGGCCCGCTGGCGGCAGGCGGCCTGGGAAGATGGGCGCGGCTCGGTTGCGGAGGCTGGGCCATGCTCGCGGTTCCTATCCGGCTGGAGTGAAGGTCGTCGTTTCGGCGGTTCCATCAGGCCAATAAACCCGTCGCTCGACGAGGCCATGGCTATCGAACCGAAGGGTAACACCATAATCTTCCGCCCCGCCTTCGCCGCCGCGCAGGTAGAGGTCGGCCCCTGCCCGCGTCGACTGCAAGGCCGCGCGGTCGATATTGCCGAGCGCGGCATAGGCCTGGACGGGAACGATGACGGCACCGCCGCCAATAGTAACCACGATGCCGCTGACCCGCGTGCAGCGCTGGCCGGGGCCCGCCGCGACGCCATAAAGCCATGGCGCGCCGGCGCAGTCGCGGACGGCAACGCTAGTCAACCGCGCCGTCACCACCTGACTGCCCGACCGCGCCGTGAGCGCCGCCGTGCGTGTGGGCGCGATCGCGACACCGACCCGACCGAGGTCTGTGAACAACGGCGATAGCGCGGCGACAGCGGCGAAGATCAGGGGCAGCAGCATTGACGGAACGCTCCCGTTGCGATCGAGCAAGAACCCTCCGCGCCAGCGAAGGTTGCCGCCGAGCGTGGTTACGCTAAGCTACGTGTATGGCCGCGCTCAGCCTAGTCTTTGATATCGCCGCGCTCGCGCACAGCCGGCGCGCCTATGCCGCGGCGAGCGGCGAGGCGGTCAAGGCCGACGATGGGCTCGGCGGCCACGAAGTGGAGCGTGGTGGTCATTATCCCGAGGCGCTTGGCGACATCAGAGGCAACGGCATTGAGATCAGACGTCGCCGCCAACGCCATTGTAAGCGTCGCGCGATCTATCTTGCGCGGTCGCCCGCCCAGGCGTCCCGTGCGCGTGCCGCGGCAAGTCCGGCATGGGTGCGCTTGGCGATAAGCTGGTGCTCGAACTCAGCGAATGCCGCGAAGATGCCGAAAGCGAGACGACCGTTGGCGGAGGTCATGTGGATCTGCGCGCCAGCACCAGTCAGGACTTTAAGTTCAATCCCGCGTGGCCGAAGATCCGCGGCCGTTGTCACCAGATGGCGCAGATCACGGTCGAGCCGGTCCAGCTTCCGGATGACGAGCGTGCCTCCCGGCTGAAGGGCTTTCAGCAGGCGGTCATGCCCGGGCGGGCATCGTGCCGACCGGAGGCCATATCCTCATAGATGCGTGACTGACTGATGCCCGCCGCGAGCAGCGCATCAAGCTGCGGCTCCAACGTTTGCGTGCCGTCGACCTGGCCACCCGGATAGAGCAGATGAGTGATGCTTACCCCGCCAGAAGAGACCACCGGCATGGTGCAAGATGACGCTCGTTTTCACAACGGGTTTGGTGATTTTCGGGCTGCTCGGGTGGAATCGATCGACCGTGATGAAACCGCTCGTCTTTCTGCTGCCCGGCGCTGTGTCCGGAAGTCCCGTGATTCTATGTGCAGCGGCAAGGTGGCAAAAGACAGACGGGAAGGAGCCCTTCCGCAGCGCTATCCGATCACCCGCATGAATGTTGTGCATCCGATGGCAAGCGGGTATAACGGTACCAGCATCAAGAGTTGAGAAGACGCCCGACGCCAACCTGCCTTTCCGGGCAAGGTGGCACTCTAATCAGGAGGATGTGGGCGATCCGGCAACCAAACGGATCAAGCCACTGTGTGTCGATCCCGTCAAAGGAACGGCGCCTGTGCACGGTCATCGCCAACCCGCAATGGGCGCTTCAGGTCGCGACCCTAGCCGCCAACTGCGCCGAATCCGGCGTGGAGCATATCGCCATCGACGCGCACGAGCAGGGCATCGTCCACATCATCGGGCCCGAGCAGGGGTTCACCCTGCCCGGGCTGACGCTCGTCTGCGGCGACAGCCATACCGCGACGCACAACGCGCTGGGCGCGCTCGCCTTCGGCATCGGCACGAGCGAGGTCGAGCACGTTTTCGCGACGCAGACGCTGCTGCTGCGCAAATCGGCGGCGATGGAGGTGAGCGTCACCGGCCGCCTCGGCTTCGACGTCACCGCCAAGGACGTCGCGCTCGCGATCGTCGGCGCGCGCGGCACCAGCGGCGGGACGGGCTACGTCATCGAATATACCGGCGACCTCATCGCCAACCTCAGCGTCGAGGGGCGGATGACGGCTTGCAACATGGCGATCGAGGCGGGCGCGTTCGCCGGGCTCGTCGCCCCCGACGCCAAGACCTTCGCCTATCTTGGCGGCCGGCCGCGCGCCCCACAGGGCGCCGACTGGGACGCGGCGGTCGCGTATTGGTCGACGTTGTCGACCGACGCTGGCGCTGTGCACGACCGCGTCGGCGCCATCGACGGCGCGACGATCGCGCCATTGGCGACGTGGGGCACCAGCCGCGAAGATGTCGTCGCGATCACCGGCACTGTCCCGGCGCCCGATAGCTTCGCCGACCCGTACAAGGCGACCGCGACGGCGGCGGCGCTCGACTATATGGGCCTCGCGCCCGGCACGCCGCTCGCCAGTATCGCGACCGAGAACGTCTTCATCGGCATCTGCACCAACGGCCGGATCGAGGACCTGCACGCAGCCGCCGCCGTCGCGCGCGTTCGCCATGTCGCAGCGACCGTCCGCCAGGCGCTCGTCGTGCCCGGATCTGGGCTCGTCAAGCGCTTGGCCGAGGCCGAGGGGCTCGACCGCATATTAATAGCTGCCGGCTTAGACTGGCGCGAGCCCGGCTGCTCGATGTGCCTCGGCATGAACCCCGATCAGGTGCCGTCGGGCGAACGCTGCGCCTCGACGAGCAACCGCAACTTCGTCGGCCGCCAGGGCCCCGGCGCGCAGAACCCATCTGCTCAGCCGGGCAATGGCGGCGGCGGCGGTGACCGGCCGCCTGACCGACGTGCGTGAGCTCATGGGCGCGAGATGATGTCATGACCCCTTTCATCACCGTGACCGGCGTCGCCGTGCCGTTCGTCGCGGTCAACGTCGATACCGATGTCATTATCCCGGCGCGCTTCCTCAAGACCGTCACCCGCGCGGGGCTGGGCCGGGGGGCTTTCGCCACGCTGCGTGCGGACCCGGACAAGATCTTCGACACCCCGCGCAACGGCGGCGCGCCCATCCTGATCGCCGGCGACAATTTCGGCGGCGGGTCGAGCCGCGAGCATGCGCCATGGGCGCTCGCCGTCATGGGCTTCCGCGTCGTCATTGCCCCGAGCTTCGCCGACATCTTCGCCGGCAATGTGTACAAGAACGGAATGCTGCTCGTCGTCCTGCCGCAGGACCAGGTTGACCGGCTGCTCGTCGCCGCCGCCGACGTCACCGTCGATCTCGACAGTCAAATCGTGATCACGTGGTATCGGGACCGCTTCGAATTCGCGATCGACCCATTCCGCAAGGGCGCGCTGCTAAGTGGCCGAGACGAGATCGGCCTGACAGTGACGATGGCCTCGGCGATCCGGGCATTCGAGGCGCGACTCGCCGTCAGCGACCTTGGGTCAGCAGGGCTGCATGACAGCAGCGTTCCGTCAGAGGCGAATTCCTAGCACCTAAGGATCGATGACTTCAGGTCTGCCATTATCTCACCGGTGCTTAACAAGAAGTGTAAGTATAGCGGCTGCCATCTAAGATCGAGCTGCTAGAACTTATAACCGATCTCCAAGCCGAAGCGGCGGCGGGCTCCGGGCGAGATGAACGCGCCGCCGAACTCGATCGCGGGGATGACCTCAGCGAGGTATCTCTTGTCGAGGACGTTGTCGGCGAATAGCACCAGTTTCCATTGTCCGCCCTGGATGCCGGCGCGCACGTCGAACACGCCGTAAGCGTCGCGGCGCGAGCGGCCGAAGTCGGCGTTGCCCACCACCGCCGGCAGCGCCAGCGCCGAGATGGGCAGCAGGCCGCTGAAAAGCGTCGGCTCGGTCTGGTTCTGGACGGTCGAGAACCATGTCGGGCCGGTCAGGCGGTAGTCGAGGCGGAAAAGGCCTTCGATCCGGTCGGTCAGCGGCCGCTGCACCTGGGTGCCGACGTTGACCGTGTACCTTGCGGTATAGGGCGACTCGTTGCCGACCGTGTCGGGTCGCGAACCGTTCCGCTTGATCGTCGAGTCGGTGTAGTTGGCGGCGGCGTCGACCGTCCAGCCCTTCAAGATGGTAACATCGGCGCTCGCTTCGGCACCGGCGAGGTCGACGCGGTCGATATTCGACACGACGCGGAGCAGGCCGAACGAGCCGACGAAGAACTCGAAGAACTGCATGTCGTGGACTTGGGTGTAATAGCCGGCGAGATTGTAGGTGACCGGCCCGACCTTGCCCTTGACCCCGGCCTCGAACGCGTCGGACTTTTCTTTGCGGTATTGGTCGTTAATCTTGACGTTCGCCCCGATGAATTGAACGAAATTCTGGTCGACGACCGCCGCCGCCCCCTGGTTGTTGAATCCACCCGATTTGAAGCCGACGCCATAATTCGCGTAAAGGTTGGTTTGTGGCAGCACCTCGTAACGGATGCTGACCTTCGGCTCGAACTGCCGAAACGTGCGCTGCTGATCGGGGATTGGCTGACCGCCGACCTGCCCGGGATTGATCGCGCCGCCTGTGAACGGATCCGTCGCGACGGGCACGAGGTTATGATCATGCCGCTCCTCGATATCGTAGCGTAACGCGACCGACAGATCGAAGCGCGAGTTGGGCTTGTAGTCGCCCGACGCGAAGGCGGCGTAGACGTTGGTGCGGAACTGGTCGTCGAACAGCTGCGACGTCGGGTTGGTCGATCCCGGCGCATTGTACAGCTGCCGGATCACGCCCTGACCGGTGTCGCCGCCGAGGCTGATCCCGACGTGCCGGTCGATGTGGAGATAATATGCGCCGAACTGCCAGTTGAACGGCCCGCCTCCGGTCGAGGAAAGTCGCACTTCGGTCGAATAGTCGGTCTGGTCGCGCTTCTGAAACTGTGTACCGTCGCAGGTCGTCGGCGAATAGGGCCCGAAGGTCGATCCCGTCGCCGGCGCGAAGATGAAAGGGACGGGCACCCGACCTATGAAGCCCGGCTGATTGACCGGAAAACCCGTCAGCGTCGCAGTCGAGGCGAAGCATGCGTTGACCGTCGCCGCGCCTGCCGGCTGCGCGGCGCTGATGTAACGGGCGAAATCGGCCGACGTGCCGTCGGCGACGAGGCTGTTGTGAATGTCGCTGAACAGGCCCCAGACACTGAGGGCCATGCCGCCGAAATCATGATCGAGCTTAAGCGACGCCTCGATCGTCTGCTGGTCGTTGGTCGGGCGGATGTTGCTGTAATAGTCAAACGGATGCTGGTTGACGTTCTCGTAGAACGCTGGGTTCGACGCGGCGAAGTTGGGCAGCAGGAAGGACGCATTGTAGTTGATCGACGCGCCGTGCAGTTCGCCGTATCGGGCCTTGGCGTCGAGTGTCGTCGAGTCGCTGAGCTTGGCGACGACGCGAGCGTTGATGTTGAAGCTGCGCTGGTCGTCGACCGTCTTGCTCTTTAGCAGCGTATTGACATAAAGGCCGTCGGTCGTCGCATAGTCACCCGACAGGACGACGCCGATGCGGTCGGAGACCGGTCCGGCGACATAGCCGTTGACCTTATAGGTGTTGTCGTTGGCGAAAATCGCCCGCCCCTCGCCCTCGAAGTGATCGCCGGGCTTGACCGTCTGGATGACGATAGCGCCGGCCGCGGCGTTGCGGCCGTAGAGCGCCCCCTGCGGGCCTTTCAGCACCTCGATCTGGCGCAGCGTCCCCTGGTTCTGATTGAGGTCGGCGACATTGGTCTTGAGGATGCCGTCGACGACCAGAGCGACCGAACTCTCGGCGTCGCGCGCGCCGTTGATGCCGCGGATGTTGATCTGCGTGTCGCCGGCCTCCGCCGTCGAGGTGACGATCGTCACGCCCGGCGTCAGCTTGACGAAATCCTCGGCGCGCTGAATGTTCTTTGTCGCGATGGTTGCGGCCGAGAAGGCGGTGATCGACGCCGGTACGTCGGACAGCGACTCATTTACGCGCCGTGCGGTGACGATGATGTCGCCGTTGTCGGGCGCAACTGCGCCCTCGGTGACGACCGATTGCGCCGCCGCTGCCTGCGACCACACCCCTGCCGCCAACGCCAGCGTCGTCCCGCCGAGCAGCAATCCGTACCGCACTTCGCGCATGTCGTGCCCCCTGCTGGTCCTCAGACGAGGACGTTCGCCCCACTCATGTAGACGTAGACTTCCTGGAACAGGCCCTCGCGGACGCGCCAGAAGTTGGTGTTGTTGAGCCGCGTGACGGCCCCGTCGGCGCCGGTCAGCACCGCCTCGAACGACGCCGCGATGCGCCCGTGGGCGGCATCGACCGTGCAGCTGAAGTTGCGGTGGACGATGGTCTCGTACCCGCCGAGAAAGTCTTCGAACATCCGGCGGATGGCGGCCTTGCCGTCGTGCCGCGTGAATGACGTCTGGACGGTGAACAGCGCCTCGTCGTGGAAGCAGGCGAGCGCCCCGTCGATATCCTTGCGGTCGACAGCGGTGAAATAACGGTGAAGGGCGAGATCGACCAGCGCGTCGCGCCCGAGCGTCGGTCGGTACTGCATCAGGCCTCTCCCGACTTCAGGAGGTTGTCGCCGCTCATGTAGACGTAGACGCGGTGGAAGCGGTCGCCCTGAAGATAGAAGCGATTGCAGTTCTCGTACCGCAGTTCAATGCCGCTGACGGGGGTGATAAGAACGGTGAACTGCGAGCATATCGCCGCAGTCGCCGGATCGGCAGTGTGGACGAAGTTGCCATGCCAGATTTGCTCGAAATCAGTGAATAGCTTGCGAAACATCGCGGCGATGGCCTCGCGTCCGGCGTGAACGGTGTTCGACGTCACCTCGGTCAGTACCGCGTCGGGCGTGAAGCAGTCGAGAACCCGGTCGATCGCCTTAGTGTCGACGCCGTCGAAGTAGCGCTTGGTGACGATGTCGATCAGGAAAGGATACGGCAGCCCCACGTCCGCTGGCCCGCCTTCATGCCACTCGCTCATGCCCACCCCCTACGGATATCCCCGTCCTTGCCGACCTCGGGCGCGGGAAAAGCCTTCTTGCTGTGCGTCAGGCCGAGACCGACCAGCATCTCGGCGGTCTTCCAAGCTACGACGCCCGGGTTGATCACCGGCACCGGCAGGACGCGCGCGAGATGCGCCGCCGACTGGTGCATCGTGGTCGAGCCCAGCACGATGACATCGGCGTCGTCTTCGTCGATCGCGGCGCGGGCCTCGGCCTCAAGCCTGGCGAAAATGACATCCTCCTTGCCAACGAGCAGCTCGGTCACGTCGGGCCGCGTGTCGATCGAGCGCAGCGAGGCGACACGGTCCCATAGGCCATAGTCGGTCAGCGTTTTTTCATAGAGCGGGAACCACTGAGGCCACATCGTCACGACGGAGAAGCGCTTACCCAGCAGCATCGCTGCATGAAACGCCGCCTCGCCCGGCCCGATCACCGGAATCGTCAGGCGCGATCGCAGCGCTCGCACGCCCGAGTCGCTGACCGTATCGACGATGACCGCGCTGTAGCCCTCGTCCTCCGCAGCGATACCCGCCTGAAATACCGTCCAGTCCATCAGCAGCATGTCATGGTAACTGTCCCCGAGGGCTGCACCCCACGACACCGACGCGAACTCGGCCGCGAAGCCCGGCGCGATCATCCCGTCGGGCAGCTGCGCACGGCGATTGGCGACGCCGGCGGCATCCATCGGGATCGGCACGATGACCTTGATGCGCCTGTCTGCCGTCACTTGCCCGCTGCCTTCCCGTCGGTTGAAACCAAAGCTATTGTATACATTACGACAACGTCAAGCCCCTTGTCATCGCTCCTCAGTGGCGCGACACAGAAGAATGTCGAAAGCCTCGGACCGCGCCTATCGCTTCATCCGCGGCGAGATCCTGTCAGGTGGTCTGGAACCGGGCGCACCGCTTCGTGAAGAGGCGCTGGCCGCGGCGAGCGGCGTGTCGCGAACGCCGGTCCGCGAGGCGCTGCGCAAACTCGAGGCGGAGCGTTTCGTTCAGCGGTCGGGAACCCAGCGCAGCTTCGTGGCGACCCTGTCCGCCGACGACATCGCCGAGGGATTTACCCTGCGCACGATGCTCGAAGGCCATGCGGCTGCGCGCGCCGCGGCGCGGGTGACTGCGGCACAGATCGAC
>CAXTPH010000111.1:0-8305 GCA_964245955.1 uncultured Sphingomonadaceae bacterium
GTGAGCGTCGCCCCGCCGATCGCGGAGACCGTGCCGCCGCTCAGCGACATCCTCGCCCATGCGACAGCGTTCGTCGCCACGCGCAACGCCGACTTCGCGGGGGTGATCGACGTAGCACTCGAACCCGCGCTTGCCGCGGTCGCGCCCGCCGCGCGGCGGCGGTTCGACGCCGCGGTCGGCGTCGCGACAGGGCGGCGGCGGGTCTTCGTCAACGAGTGTGCCGGGCTGCACTTCCCGTTCCTGCCCGCCGACGAGTTCTTCGCGCGCGACCAATTCCCGTGGCTGGGCGCGTTCGAGGCGCAGACGCCGGCGATCCGGGCCGAGGTCGAACGGCTGCTCAGCCACGGCGACGGCATCGAGCCGTATGTCGCGATGGAACCCGGCGCGCCGCCGAACAAGTGGAGCGCGCTCGACCGCTCGCTCGACTGGAGCTGCTATTATCTGTGGCAGTATGGGCGGCCGATCGAGGAGGCGCTCGCGCGCTGCCCGGCGACGGCGGCGGCGCTCGCCGCGATCCCGCGCGCCGAATTGCCCGGCCGCGCGCCGACCGCGTTCTTCTCGATCCTCAAGCCGCACACCCGGATCCCGCCGCATACCGGCGTGAGCAACACGCGAACGATCGTCCATCTGCCACTGATCGTCCCCCCCGGCTGCGGCTTCCGCGTCGGCGGCGAGACGCGCGACTGGGTCGAGGG
Organism: uncultured Sphingomonadaceae bacterium; assembly: GCA_964245955.1. GTDB lineage: Bacteria > Pseudomonadota > Alphaproteobacteria > Sphingomonadales > Sphingomonadaceae > Polymorphobacter_B. Next base: position 696 of record CAXTPH010000111.1, read on the forward strand.
GGAGGCCTTCGCCTTCGACGACACGATCGAGCACGAGGCGTGGAACGACAGCGACGACGTCCGCGTCGTGTTGATCCTCGACGTCTGGAACCCGTATTTGACGGCCGAGGAGCAGGGGCTGCTGCAGGCGTTCTACCGCGCGGCGGATGCGAGCGGGCACAACCCCGAGCCGCGCGAATAGTCAGGTTTGATGCCGGCTACCGATCGATCGGAGGGCCGGTCGGATCAGCTTGCCCGTGCGATCGCCGGTTCGGGCTCGTCGTCGTTCGCCGCCGCTGACCGGCCACGTCCCCGTATCCGCGGCGATCGGGCGGTCCCCCGCTGCCGTCGGCGCGTCAGCCAGGCAGCTGTGGCGCCGATCCGCCGGTTTTTCGGCCGCATCGTCGTCCATGCCGCAACGACGACGGCGAGCATCTCGACCGACGTGCCGATCTCGAGGGTCGTCAGCCACGCCGCGGCATCGGGAATGGCGAGGCCGACGAGTCGCAGGGTGTCGGCCTCCTGGAAGCAGACCGCGACGATCGTCAGCAGGGCGATGGCAACGAGCCAGAAGGCCTGCGTGCGCGTGATCCGGTCGAGCGCGGCGGCCGGCAGGTCGACCATGATGCGCGACAGGAGGCGACCGATCGGCGTGCCGCGGGCGAGCCGCAGCGTCAGCCAGACCATTGCAAATATCGCCGAACCCATCGCTTTCCCGCCCCCGATTATGCCCTGTCGGGCTTATACCGCCGCATCTTCCCGCTGGCCAACGCGTCCGGTTGCTGCACTCGGCCGTCGATCGGCTATCCCGGCGCCATGACCGAGCAGCCACTCAACGGAGGGCGCGTCACCGCGGGCGTCGTACGCGTCGGCGATACCGTCCGGCGGCCGATCACCGGCGATCGGCGCTTCCAGCACGCCTGCATGCGCCATCTGGAAGCGGTCGGCTTTGCCGCAGTGCCGCGCTTTCTCGGCACGGACGACGCGGGCCGCGAAATCCTTTCGTTCATTGCCGGGCCGGTGCCCGATGATCTCGGCCATTACGACGACGACCAGCTGCGGGCGGCGGCGGGGCTGTTGCGCCGGTTCCACGATGCCACCGCCGGCATCGACGAGGTCCGGAGATCCGGGTGCGAAGTCGCGTGCCATAACGACTGGGCCCCAACGAACGCGGTGTTCGCCGCCGGCATGCCGATCGCCCTGATCGACTTCGACACGCTCCGCCCCGGAACGCGACTGTGGGACCTCGGCTATTCGGCGTTCACCTGGCTCGACCTCGGCAACGACGACTATACCGGCATCGAACAAGTCCGCCGACTGAAGGTCTTTGCGGGAGGGTACGACCATTCAGCGTGCCCGGCGACGCAGATCGCCGTCTACGCGTTGGCGCGGCAGACCGCGCTGGCCGCATCGACCGCGGCGCGCGGCCTGCCCGAGATTGCGCGCTGGGCGTCGGCTGCCGCTAGCTGGACCGCGCTGAACATCGTCGAGCAGCTCTTGCCGGCGGGCTACGCGGCGCCCTAACAGGAGGCAGTTAGACTGCGCGACGGTCAGACCCTTGGGACTACCGTTCTCCGCGATCGCCGACCTCGGCCCTTACGATCCGACATTTCCCCCCGCCGGGACGAATAGCCCCGGGTCGAGCTTCGCGTCGCGCCAGCTCAGCGCCCAGTGGAGGTGCGGCCCGGTCGCACGACCGGTCATGCCGACGAGGCCGAGTGCCTGGCCGCGCGCGACATGCTCGCCCTCCTTCACGTCGATCCGGCTGAGGTGGAGGAATGCCGACACTAGCCCGTGGCCGTGGTCCAGCATGATGAGATTGCCTTCGAGCAGGAACGGACCGTGCGCGAGGCGGACGGTGCCGTCGGCGGGCGCCAGCACCGGCGTCCCCGGCGGGGCGGCGACGTCGAGGCCGAGGTGCGGCGACTTCGGCACGCCGCCGAGGATGCGTTGCGAGCCGTACACGCCGCTAATCCGTCCGTGCGCCGGCCAGGCGAACGCCTCGTCCCAGCCGCTCTCGTCGCTGTCGCCGGCGCGCGCGGCGGCGATCTCGGCAAGCTCGACCTTGCGGCGCGCATCATACACCGGGTCGGGCGGCGCGTCGGGGGGTGGCTGTTTGAGTGAGGGAATCGATTCGATCTGCCATGCGCGCTTCTCGACCGGCACCGTCCGCCGGTCGCTCGACCCGTCGGCAAAGTGCGCGACGAGCGTCGCCACCGGCCCGGCATCACGCCCGAACCCCGCGACGAAGCGACGGTCACCGGTCAGCCGCACCGGGGCACCATCGACCGTCACGCTCGTCGTGCCGATCGGCGCGGTGGCGAATACCGCCCCGCCCTGTTCGAGCGTGCCGGCGATCAGCCATTCGCGCGGCGCCGGGGTCGGCGCGGCGCCGGCGGCGAGGACGAGAACCAGCGCCCCGGCTGCGAGCCGCATCACGCGCCGCGTCCGCCGGCCCGCCTCACGCAAGGCGTCCGCTCGCCCGCATCGCGTCGTAGCGCGCGACCGCGACCTCGGCGTTGGCGTACGCCTCCTGCAGTTCGGACGACCAATAGCGGAGGTTGGCGACCGGCAGTCGCGCGCCCGTCACCGCGCACAGGACATAATCGCCCGGCGCGACGACCTGGAACGACCCCGAGAGGTAGCGCAACTTGGCAACGCGTCCGCCGCTTCGATCGAGCATCATAATAATCTTCCTTGTGCGGGTAGCTGCGTCGTCACGTCGACCGTCCCGTCGTCGAAAGTCAGCCGCAGCGCCACCCGCGCCCGCGCCTCGCCCGCGCCGGTGACGACATGGCCGTCGCGCGTCGTGACATAGGCATAGCCGCGCTTGAGCACATTATTCGGACCGAGCGTTTCGAGCAACCGCCCTGCCGCCGCGAGCGCCGCGCCCGCACGGTCGCGCCGCATGGTGAGCAGCGCGGGCCGCAGCCCCACCCCGGCGCGCCCCAGCTTCGCGGCGTCGCTCGCCAGAAGCGCCCGTCCCCCGGCGCGGAGCCGCTCGGCGGCGCGCTCGACCCGCGTCCGGTCGAACGCAACCCGCCGGTCGAGCAGCGGCCGCTTCAACGTACCGCCCGCGCGATCGTAGCGTGCGCGCCACCCCGCCGCGGCCGCCTTGAGCGCGCGCGGCAGACGGTCGGCGAGCTCATCGGCGCGCTGCTGACGGAGGCCGAGCAACGCCGCCGGCGTCGGCAGCCGCCGCGCCAGCGCGGTCGCGCGTTCGGCGCGCAGCTCGACCCCGCGCGCTGCCGTTCGGTCGAGCCGCAGCCCGAGCCCGCCGACCGTCAGCCGCAGGTCGGCGAGGACCGGCACCGCGCGTTCGGCGGCGGCGGTCGGCGTCGGCGCGCGATGGTCGCCGGCGAAGTCGACGAGCGTCGTATCGGTCTCGTGCCCGACCGCGGTGATCACCGGGATGCGGCTCGCGGCGACCGCTCGGACGACGATCTCCTCGTTGAACGCCCACAGGTCCTCGACCGAGCCGCCGCCGCGCGCGACTATCAGCAGGTCGGGGCGCGGGACCTTGCCGCCCGGCGCGAGCGCGTTGAACCCGGCGAGCGCGGCGGCGACCTGCCCCGCCGCCGCCTCGCCCTGGACCGCGACCGGCCAGACGAGGACACGGCGCGGGAAGCGGTCGCTCAGCCGATGGAGGATGTCGCGGATGACCGCGCCGGTCGGCGAGGTGATGACCCCAATGACGCGCGGGATGTACGGCAGCGGCCGCTTGCGTTCGGCCGCGAACAGCCCCTCGGCGGCGAGCTTGGCCTTGCGCACCTCGAGCAGCGCCATCAGCGCCCCCGCCCCCGCCGGCTCCATCCGCTCGATGACGATCTGGTATTTCGACCGGCCGGGATAGGTCGTCAGCTTGCCGGTGGCAACGACCTCGAGCCCGTCCTCGGGGCGGAACGGCAGTGCCGCCGCCCCGCCCTTCCACATCACCCCGTCGATCACCGCGCCAGCGTCCTTGAGGCACAGGTAAAGGTGCCCCGACGCCGCGCGCTTGAACCCGCTGATCTCGCCGCGCACGCGGACATAGCCGTAGGCGTTCTCGACCGTCCGCTTGAGCGCGTTACCGAGCTCGGTGACGGTGTATTCGGGGGTGTTGAGCAGGGTGGCGGTCACGCGGGGGTTGTAGCGAGCCGCAGCGGGCGGGGCAAAGGGTCAGGCGGTGAACACGCCCTCGATGGTCAGGTCGAAAGCGCGGGCGATGGCGAAGGCGAGCGGCAAACTGGGGTCGTAGCGGCCGTTCTCGATCGCGTTGACCGTCTGCCGCGAGACGCCGAGCAGCGCCGCGAGCTGCGCTTGCGACCAACCCCGCTCGCTCCGCAGCAGCGGAAGCCGGTTGGTCATCGCCGGTAGCGCCAGACCGAGGCGATCGATCCGATCGCCCACAAACCGCCCATCACCGGCCAGACCGCGAACATCGACAGCCGGGGGAATCCGGCGTTTTCGAGAAAACCGTAGCTGAAGCTGATCAGCGCGGTACCGAGGAAGGCGAGACTGATCGCGTCGAATTGGAACTTGCGTTGAAGTTCGTCCATCCGCCCGAACTGGCGCAAAACAGCCCAGGCTGCGGCCACGCCGCCGATCATCGGCAGCAGTCCAATCGCGATGCGCCAGTCCGGCGGAACATCGCCGTGGCGCAACTGAGTCAGCGATCCGACCAGCAGCACGGCATAGAGCACGAGCGCCGCGCCGAGTTCAGCAATGTATCTTCGAACACCCATTTTCGACTCCAATGGAAAGGAGACTTTACATTACGCGATGCGGCCCTGCTGTCAAGCGTCCTTTCCATCCTATGGTTGTCGTGGCGCAATCGGCTGCTATGCAAGCCCGCATGAACCTCCTCGTCATCGGCGGCGGCGGGCGCGAGCATGCGCTGTGCTGGAAATTGAGGCAGTCGGCGCGGGTCGACCGGCTGTTCTGCGCGCCGGGGAATGCCGGTATCGCCGACGTCGCCGACTGCGTGACGCTGGCGGCGGGGCACGCGGCGGTGGTCGACTTCGCGCGCGCCGAGAAGATCGACCTCGTCGTCGTCGGCCCCGAACAACCGCTCGTCGACGGCCTCGTCGATTCGCTCCGCGCCGCGGGCATCCGCGCGTTCGGGCCGAGCGCGGCGGCGGCGCGGCTCGAGGGGTCGAAGGGGTTCACCAAGGCGATCTGCGCGCGGGCGAATATCCCGACCGCCGCCTTCGCGCGGTTCGACAGCGGCGGCGCGGCGCGGGCGTACGTCGCCGGGCACGCCCTGCCGGTGGTGATCAAGGCCGATGGGCTGGCCGCGGGCAAGGGGGTCGTGATCGCGACGACCCGCGCGGAGGCCGATGGCGCGCTCGACGCGATGCCCGGCCCGGTCGTGATCGAGGCGTTCCTGACAGGCCCCGAGGCAAGCCTATTCGTGCTCAGCGACGGCACCGACCTGCTCAGCCTTGGCAGCGCGCAGGATTACAAGCGCGTCGGCGACGGCGACACCGGGCCGAACACCGGCGGCATGGGCGCAGTCGCCCCCGCCCCGGCGCTGACGCCCGCGCTCGAGGCACGCGCGCTGACCGAGATCGTCGCACCGACGATCGCGGCGATGGCGGCGATGGAAACGCCGTTCACCGGGGTGCTGTTCGCCGGGCTGATGCTGACCCCGACCGGGCCGCAGCTGATCGAATATAACGTCCGCTTCGGCGATCCCGAATGCGAGGTGCTGATGCTGCGGCTCGAGAGCGACCTGCTCGACCTGCTGCTCGCGACCTGCGACGGCACGCTCGGCGCGGTCTACCCGGTCTGGCGCGACGAAACCGCGGTGACCGTGGTGATGGCAGCGGCGAACTACCCGGGGCCGCCGGTGACCGGCACGGTGATCGGCGGCGTCGACGCGGCGGAGGCCGCCGGCGCAGTCGTCTTCCACGCCGGAACCGCGCGCGCGCGCGACGGCGCGCTGGTCGCCAGCGGCGGGCGCGTGCTGGCGGTAACCGCGCTCGGTCCCGATGTTGGCGAAGCGCGGGCGGCTGCCTATGCTGGCGTCGACAAGGTCGATTGGCCGGGCGGCTTCTGCCGCCGCGACATCGGCGGGGAGTGAGCATGGCGAGCAGGCAGGAACTCAATTCGGGCGTCGGCGAGGTCCGCGTCGGGCTCGGCTTCGACGAGGGCCGGCTGGCTGAGTGGATGGCCGCCAACGTCGACGGCTTCGCCGGCCCGCTGACGGTGCGCCAGTTCAACGGCGGCCAGTCGAACCCGACGTACAAATTGACCACGCCCGGGCAGAACTACGTCCTCCGCCGCAAGCCGCCGGGGCAACTGCTCAAGTCGGCGCACGCGGTCGACCGCGAATACAAGGTCATCACCGCTCTCCACGCCGCGGGCTTCCCCGCGCCGCGCACCTTCGGCCTGTGCACCGACGACGACGTCATCGGCACGTGGTTCTACGTCATGGACTGCGTCGAGGGCCGAGTGATCTGGGACACGACCTTCCCCGACGTCGCCCGCGCCGATCGGCCGGCGTATTTCGATGCGATGAACGCGACGATCGCGCAGCTGCACATGCTCTCGCCCGACGCGATCGGCCTCGGTGACTTCGGCAAGCCCGGCAATTATTTCGCGCGCCAGATCGGGCGCTGGTCGCGGCAGTACCTCGATGATACCGACGCCGGGCGCTTCGACGCGATGGACAAGCTCGTCGAATGGCTGCCGAACAATATCCCACCGGGCGAGGAGGTCAGCGTCGTCCACGGCGACTATCGCTGCGACAACATGATCTTCCATCCGACCGAGCCGAAGGTGCTCGCGGTGCTCGACTGGGAATTGTCGACGCTCGGCCACCCGCTCGCCGACTTCAGCTATCACCTGATGATGTACCGGATGCCGCCGTCGATGACCGCCGGGCTGACCGGCGTCGACCTCGCCGCGCTCAACATCCCCGACGAAGCGGCGTACACCGCCGCCTATTGTCGCCGTACGGGGCGAGACGGCATCGCCAACATGGATTTCTACGTCGCGTACAACATGTTCCGGCTCGCGGCGATCCTCCACGGCATCCAGGGCCGCGTCGTCCGCGGCACCGCCGCGAGCGCGCACGCCAAGGCGAGCGGCGCGGGGGTGGCACCGCTGGCCGAGCTGGCATGGGAGCAGGCGCTGAAGGCGGAGGCCTAACCCTCGGCCTTCGCGATGCAGGTCGCGATGACCTTGTCGATCTTGCGCCCGTCCATGTCGACCACTTCGAAGCGCCAGCCGTCGGCGTCGAACACCTCGCCTGTGTCGGGCAGGTGGCGGATCTGGGCGAGGATATAGCCGGCGACGGTCTGGTAGTCGCGGCTGACGGGCAGGTCGAGGCCGAGCCGTTCGGCCATCTCGTCCGCCGGCAGCGATCCCGACAGCAGCCACGAGCCGTCGTTGCGCTCGACCGCGGGCGGATCGTTAGCGTCGTCGACGTCGGAGCGGAACTCGCCGGCGATCGCCGCGAGCAGGTCGGCGGGGGTGACGATGCCCTCGAAGTGCCCGTACTCGTCGTGAACCAGCGCGATCGGGATGTCGGCGTCGCGCAGGCTGGCGAGCGCATCCATCGCGTCGAGCATGTCGGGGAGCACCGGGGCGGGCCGCGCCAGCGCGCGCAGGTCGAGCGGGCGGCCCTCGATCAGCGCGGCGACGAC
>CAXTPH010000112.1:0-8209 GCA_964245955.1 uncultured Sphingomonadaceae bacterium
AGCAGGGCGGCGGCGGCGAGCAGGCGGAGCATGGTTTTATTCCTCAAATCAATCGTCATCCCCGCGAAGGCGGGGACCCATATTCCAGCAGCCGTGCGGCGTTGATCGACATTGCTAGGACATATCGGCTCACGACCATCGCCTCTGGAATATGGGTTCCCGCCTTCGCGGGAATGACGGTGTTCAGCTCGGCGACCCTAGCGCATCGAACCTGAACGCCACCGCAACGATCAGCGTCCCCCGGTCACCGCGCGCGCGATCGCCAGCAGGACGACCGCCCCGATGACCGAGGCGAACAGGCCGGGGGCGCTGCCGTCCTGGTACCAGTGGAAGATATGCGACCCGGCCCAGCCGGCGAACAGCGACCCGGCGATGCCGATGACGATCGTCGCGATGCACCCCGACGGCCCGGGGGTGAAGAACTTGGCGATCGCACCGACAATCAGGCCGACGACGATCCAGCCGATGAAGCCATGTTCGGGCATCGGTGTCTCCATTCAGGACCGCGCGATGCGGCCGGGTGACGGCTTCGCAACGATTGCGAAACCCGCTAAAGCCATTGACGCGATACGCGAGTGCTTTACAAGCGTAATACAGTGGCACGACACGGGCGGGGTTGATGACGGGCATGAATATGCACATGCAACGAAGCGAGACCAGCGCGGCGGCCCCGTTCGAGCCGACCATCGACGCCCCTGCGCCGCGTCGCGCATGGCTGCGGCCGCTGCTGATCGTGCTCGCGGTTCTCATCGTCGCCGGCGGCGCCTTCGCGATGTTCGGGCGCGGCAAGAAGGCGGCCCCCGCCGCCGCCCCCGCGACGATCCCGACCGTGACCGTCGTCGTCCCTGGCCAGCGCGCGGTCGCCGATCAGGTCACTGCGGCGGGCAGCATCGCCGCGCGGCACGACTCGGTGGTCGGCGTCAACGGCGAGGGCGGGCTCGTCACCGCGGTGCTCGTCGACGCCGGCCAGTCGGTCGCCAAGGGGCAGGTCCTCGCGCGGATCGATTCGTCGGTCCAGGCGCAGCAGGTCGCGTCGATGGCGGCGGGCATCCGCTCGGCCAAGGCCGACGCCGCGCTCGCCCAGTCGAACCTCGACCGCGCCGCCAAGCTCGTCGACAAGGGCTTCATCTCGAAGGCCGACATCGATCTCAAGACCGCGACGCGCGACGGCATGAACGCCAAGGTCAAGGTCGCCGAGGCGCAGTTCGGCGAAATGAACGCGCGGATGGCGCGGCTCGACGTCCGCGCGCCGTCGGCGGGCCTCGTCCTGATGCGCAACGTCGAGACCGGGCAGATTGTCGGCTCGGGCGCGAACAGCCTGTTCCGCATCGCCGAGGGCGGCGTCCTCGAAATGCGCGCGCTCGTCGCCGAACAGGACATGGCGCGACTGAAGGTCGGGCAGGCGGCGACCGTCACCCCGGTCGGGTCGGCGACCGGCTATCAGGGGCGGATCTGGCTGCTCGATCCGGTGATCGACGCCGGCAGCCGCCAGGGCGTGGCGCGGATCGCGCTCGCCTACGCGCCGGGCCTGCGCGTCGGCGCGTTCGCCAATGCGGCGATCGCCGCCGGCGCGGCGACGCGCCCGGTGCTGCCGCAGTCGGCGGTGATGGTCGACGCGGCTGGCAACTATGTCTACGTCGTCGGCAGCGACGGCACGATCGCGCGGCGCAACGTGCATGTCGGGCAGGTGTCGGTCGAGGGCATGAGCATCACGTCGGGGCTGACCGGTACCGAGCAGGTCATTCAGAGCGCGGGCGCCTTCCTCACACCCGGCGAGAAGGTCAAGCCGGTGCTGGCGGGAGCTGCCTGACATGCGCAACATCTCGAGCTGGGCGATCAAGAACCCGACCTTCCCGATCGTCCTGTTCCTCGTCCTGAGCTTCCTCGGGATCGTCAGCTTCAATCGGATGGCGATCAACAGCCAGCCCGACGTCAGCTTCCCCGTCGTCGAGGTCGACGTCAGCCAGCCCGGTGCGGCGCCGAGCGAGATGGAAAAGCAGATCACGCAGAAGATCGAGGGCGCGGTCGCCTCGATCGGCAACGTCGCGCACGTCACCAGCTATGCGGTCGAGGGGACAAGCGGCACGACGGTCGAGTTCGCCGTCGGCACCCCGACCGACCGCGCCGAGAACGACGTCCGCGCGGCGGTGGCGACGGTCCGCGGTGACCTGCCCGAAGGCATCCTCGAGCCGACCGTGCACCGCGTCGACTTCGGCGGCAACCTCGGCAGCTATGCCGTGACGACGACCGACATGAGCCTCGAACAGCTGACGTGGTTCATCCAGAACGTCATCGTCAAGCGGCTGGTGACGATCTCGGGCGTTTCGGGCGTCCCGACCTATGGCGGCGTTTCCCGCGAAATCCGCGTCGACCTCGATCCGGCCAAGCTCCAGGCGTACGGCGTCACCGCGGTCCAGATCAACCAGACGCTGCGCGCGCTCAATATCGATGCCGCCGGCGGCCGCACCCAGATCGCCGGCGCCGAGCAGTCGGTCCGCGTCCTCGGCGGCGCGCAGACCGCGCAGGCGCTCGCCGACACGCGCATCTCGATCTCGGCCAACCGCACCGTCCGGCTCGGCGATCTCGCCACCGTCCACGACGGCAACGCCGAGCAGCGCGCGATCGTCAAGTATAACGGCCGCGAGGTCGGCTCGTTCGACGTCCAGGCGGGCAAGGGCGCGTCGGAAGTCCAGACGATGGACAAGGTCACCGCCGAACTCGCCAAGATTTCCGCGGAAAACCCGAAGGTCCATATCGAGCTGACGACCGACTACACCAAATACACGCGCGCGCAGTACAAGTCGTCGATCCGCGCGCTGTTCGAGGGCGCGCTGCTCGCGGTCGTCGTCGTCTTCTTCTTCCTGCGCGACTGGCGGGCGACGCTGATCTCGGCGATCGCGATCCCGCTGTCGTGCATCCCCGCGTTCTTCTTCATGGACGCGCTCGGCTTTACCCTGAACGGCATCAGCCTGCTCGCGCTCAGCCTCGTCGCCGGCATCCTCGTCGACGACGCGATCGTCGAGATCGAGAACATCGTCCGGCACATGCGGATGGGCAAGACGCCGTGGCGCGCGGCGATGGACGCCGCCGACGAGATCGGCCTCGCGGTCGTCGCGACGACCTTCGCGATCGTCGCGGTGTTCCTCCCCGTCGCGCTGATGCCCGGCTTCTCGGGCCAGTATTTCCGCCAGTTCGGCCTGACCGTCGTCATCGCCGTGCTGCTGTCGCTGCTCGTCGCGCGGCTGATCACGCCGCTGTGCGCTGCCTATTTCCTCCGGCCGCACGGGGCCAAGGCGCATGCGCAGGGGCCGATCATGCGGCGCTACATCGACTTCCTGCGCTGGTCGATCCAGCACCGCTGGCTGACCGTGCTCGCCGGCGTGCTCGCGTTCGTCCTGACGATCTTCCTCGCGACGCAGCTGCCGATCGCCTTCCAGCCGCCGCGCGACAACGGCCGGTCGACGGTCCATATCGAGATGGCCCCCGGCGTCCGGCTGGCCGACGTCGAGCGCGTGTCGGCGCACGCCACCCGCCTGCTGCGCGCCCGCCCCGAGGTCACGTCGGTGCTCGAGACGATCGGCCAGTCGGACGAGGTTCGCTTCGCCGACATCCTCGTCACCCTCGTCCCGCGCGAGCAACGCGCGCTGTCGACGGTCGCCTTCGAACAGGCGGTCGCGCCGAGCTTGCGTGACCTGCCCGACGCCCGGGTCAATTTCCAGTCGCAGACCGGCGGTTTCGGCGGCGGCCACGACGTCAACGTCGTCCTCGTCGGCGACAATCCGGAAACCCTCCACGCCGCCGCCGAAAGCGTCATCAAGGGGATGAAACGGCTGCCCGCGCTCCGCGACGCGCATATCGACGCCGACCTCCAGCGGCCCGAGATCGTCGTCAAGCCGCACTTCGACCTCGCCGCGCAGATGGGAGTGTCGGTCCAGTCGCTCAGCCAGACGATCCGCCTCGCGACGATCGGCGACGTGCCGCAGAACCTCGCCAAGTTCTCGCTGTCGGACCGGCAGATCCCGATCCGCGTCCAGCTCGCCGACAACCAGCGCGGCGACCTCGAGACCATCCGCAACATGCCGGTGCCGACCTCGGTGGCGCAGCTGACCGGGCCGTCGGTGCCGTTGAAGGTGCTCGCCGACATCGGCTTCGGCGAGGGCGCGGTGAAGATCCGCCGCTACGACCAGGGCCGGCGCATCGCGCTCGTCGCCGAACTCGCTCCCGGCGCGCAGGGCGGCGACGCGCAGACCGCGATCAAGGCGCTGCCCGAATATAAGGCGATGCCGCAGGGCGTTCGCCAGGTCGCGGTCGGCGAGCAGGAATGGCTCGGCGAGCTGTTCACCAACTTCCTGCTCGCGCTCGTCGCGGGCGTGCTGCTGGTGTTCGCCGTCCTCGTCCTGCTCTATCGCCGCATCCTGCCGCCTTTCGTCAACATGGCGTCGCTGTTCCTCGCCCCGCTCGGTGCAGTGATCGCGCTGCTGATCACCGGCACGGCGGCGTCGATGCCGGTGTTCATCGGGCTGCTGATGCTGCTCGGCGTCGTCGCCAAGAACTCGATCCTGCTGATCGACTTCGCGATCGAGGAGATGCGCATGGGCATCGACCGGGTCGAGGCGATCCTCGACGCCGGGCGCAAGCGCGCGCAGCCGATCGTCATGACCAGCGTGGCGATGGTCGCGGGGATGATGCCGGTCGCGCTGTCGATCGGCAGCGACGGCTCGTTCCGCCAGCCGATGGCGATCGCGGTGATCGGCGGCATCACGCTGTCGACGCTGCTGACGCTGATCATCGTTCCCGCCGCCTTCACGCTCGCCGACGACATCGAGAAGTGGATCGGCCGGCGCATCGGCGGCGCGTTCAACTCGGCGGAAAGCCCGTCACCGGCACCGCAGCCCGCGGAATGAGTTGAGAGAGGGTCCGAAGTCGGCAAGGATAGGGGCCGTGACGATGTGGATTTTGTTGTCGGGGGAGGAGCTAGGAGGGAGCGATGCTCTCGCATCGTAACCGACGACTCGACGATGCCCGGCGGCAAAAGGCACATCGCCGCTGCGCGGTCGACCGGAGAAGCGATCTGGCGGCCCCGCGCCGCCTCGCCGGGGGCGTAGACGCCCGCCGTCGGCGTCCCGGAACCGCCAGATCGCTTCTCCGGTCGATCCCGACCCCGATCCTTGCCGACTTCGGACCTTAAATGGCCTTCACGCCGTTCGCGCTCCCCTCGACCCCGTTCCACCGCATGCGGCTGCTGGCGACGCTGTTGCTCGTCGCCATGGCCGGCGTGTTCGCCGCCGCATCATGGGGTCGGGGGGCGTATCCGGGTCTGCCGGCGCTCGGCTACCTCCGCGCCTTCGCCGAGGCGTCGCTCGTCGGCGGGCTGGCCGACTGGTTCGCGGTGACCGCGCTGTTTCGGCATCCGCTCGGCCTGCCGATCCCGCATACCGCGATCATCCCGACCAACAAGGACCGCATCGGCGACAGCCTCGCGGCGTTCCTCAAGGATAATTTCCTCACCCCCGCGGTGATGGCGCGGCGGATGGAGGGGTTCGACGTCGCCGGCGGGCTCGCGCGCTGGCTGACGACGCCGTCGGCGAGCGGCACCACCGGGCGGCTGCGGCGCGCGCTCGCCGGGCTTATCGCGCGCTTCGTTGGCGCGCTCGACGATGCGGTGGTGGCGCAGCTGCTCGCGGTCACCATCACCGACCAGCTGCGGACGACCGCGGTCGCGCCCGCGCTCGGCCGCTTCCTCGGTAGCCTCGTTGCCGACGGGCGGCACGAGGCGGTGATCGAGCGCGCGGTCGTCGCCGGGCTCGACCTGCTCGATACGCACGAGGCCGATATCCATGCCGCCGTCGCCGACCGGTCGGGCAAATGGGTCCCGGCGTGGGTCGACGAGAAGATCTCGACCGGGATCATCGATGCGGTCCGCACCCGGCTGCTGGCGATGTCCGACGCCGCGACCGCGCATGCCCGGCGCGACCGAGCGGCGGTGATGACCGACTTCCGCGAACGCCTCGCCGCGCTCGACGCCCCCGCCCGGCTCGGCGCGCAGACGACCGCGCTGCCGGCCCCGGCCAGCGGCGGGCTCGGCCGCGAGCACCCCGACCGCATCGCCATCACCGCGTGGCTGACGCGGCTGTCGACCGACCTGCAGGATCCCGCCAGCGGCGTCGCCGGCAAGGTCGAGAGCGCCAAGCTCGACCTGCTCGATTCGCCGGCAACCGCCGGACTGTTCGCGAGCGCATGGGATACGATCAAGGGGTTCCTCGCCGACAGCAGCCCAAGCGACCGCCGCACGGCGACGACCTCGCGCTTCGCCACCGAACTCGGCGGCGTGATCGCCGCCAACCCCGGCCTCGCCGACGCGCTCAACACACTGGCGCGGCGCGCGGTGGTCAGCGTCGTCGCGACCTATGGCGCGAGCGTCGTCCGCCTCGTCAGCGACACGGTCCGCAGCTGGGACGCGGGCACGGTGACCGACAAGCTCGAACAGGCGGTCGGCCGCGACCTGCAATATATCCGCATCAACGGCACGGTCATCGGCGGCCTGATCGGTCTGGCGATCCACGCGGTCGAGGTGATCGCATGATCAGGCGCGCAGATAGTCGGGCTGTAGCCCCGACGCCGCCCAGAACCGGGTCAGGCCGAGCCGGTCGACGAGCTTTGCGAAGCGCGGATCGCGGCGCATCGCGACGGTCGATGGCAGGAACAGCTGATGGGTATTGCGGTCGGTGAGGCGCGAATAATTCTGCTGGGCCTTACCGAAGCGCAGGTCGGGGACGACGAAGCCTTCGCCGAAGAAATACGCGTCGGCGACGGTGAAGGCGGTATCGACCCGACCGAGGAACGCGGCGAACTGCATCGCGTTCTCGGCATAACCCGCGCCCTTCCGCGCCGCCTCGACGTTCATGGCGATCGCGGTATCGACCGCAGCCGCGTCGCGGCCAAGCATCGCCCGGACGACAGCATCGACGACGTCGAAACTTAGATCCTCGATTCCCGCCGGCCGTCCGTCGCGATTGTCGAGCATGGCCTGAGCTTCGCGAACACGGCCGGTATAGAGATAGAGATAGCACCGCGTGAACCAGACCGCATAATGCAGCGGGAATAGCGCGAAGCCTGTATCCATCGTCCGATCGGCGTCTTCGAGCCGGTTCGCCGCCCATTGGGTCCGGACGTCGAGATAAAGCAGCGACGGCGACGCGGGCGTAACGCGGACGGCTCGGTCGAGCAGCGCCGCCGACTCACGCATTCGTCCGACCGACTCGAGGATGATCGCCAGCAGATCGAGCAGGACGCTGCTATCGGGGTGATCGTCGAGTCCGCGTCGAAGGGTGGCGGACTGCAACTGCCAGTTCCCCGCCCGGCCGCCGAGCGTGCCGACCGCGGCCATCGCATAGCCGTTGCGCGAATCGAGCGCGAGCGCGCGCTGGGCTGCAGCCGTGGCCCGCGCTGCCATCGCTGCCTGATAGTCGGCCGAGCGATGATGCGACAGGATCCGGTAGGCAAGCGCGAGCATCCCCCAGCCGTCGGCGTAGTCGGGCGCGATCACGGTGACCTGGCGCAGCAGGCCCAGCGCGGAAGCGTTGCCTTCGGGCGTGACCTGGTTAAGCGCATCGGTCGCCGCCGCCATCAGCGCCGCCGCCTCGGGCGGGACCGGAGCGGGGCGATGCCGCCGTCCGACCAGCGCCATCCCGCCGATCGCGACCGTGCCGAGCAGGGCGGCCGCCCCGAGGACGCGTCGCCGCCGGGGATTTGCCAGCGATAACACCGGCACCGCGCTATCGGCAGGCGCGGTACCGTCGAGCGTCGTGGGCCGTACCAGGCGGTAGCCGACCTTGGTCACGGTTTCGAGACGCAAGGCATCGCGGCCGATCCCGTCGGCCAACTTGCGCAGCCGGGAAATGACGCGATTGATCGCGTCCTCGCCGACGATCCGGCCTTCCCAGCAGCGTTCGGTCAGCTCGCTGCGCGTGACGATCGCTCCTTCGGCCTGAACGAGGGCGACGAGGACCTGCATCACGCGCGGTTCAAGTACTTCCTCGCGGCCGTCGTCGTGCCGGATCTGGCGGGTCGGGGGGGCGACGACGAGACTGCCAAGCGCGAATGCGGCTTCGTGCGCGAGATCGATCGGTTTGGCGGTGCCCACCCGCTTTCCTCCGCGTGATCAGCCGATCATCAGCATTTCATCGGTTCCTCATCCTGTCGATCAGGT